>CAZEBQ010000050.1:0-8065 GCA_964510295.1 uncultured Anaerolineales bacterium
GTTGGCGTTCATGAAGTTGTTGAAGTGGAGGATCGGCTCGACCGGTATCCAGTCGCAAGGCGGGTCGCTCTGATTGCCCATCACGCCGAACCAATGGGCCAGGGCCGCGGCCTTCTCGTCGTTGGTCGCCCAACGGGAAGTGGCACTGGCGCAGAAACTCTCCAGGTCGGTCAGGTCCGGGGCGTGATTGCTCAGCAGCCTCAGGTTAAAGACATCCGCCCCCGCCCCGGCGGCCGACAGGCACACGAACATCGCAGCAAACGACACGACCAGGCCGAAACGCGGGAATTGCATTTCTGCTCCTTCCCTTTCTCACGGTGCCTTCTGCCGTCCCTGCCCAGAACTCCGTCCCCGTTCACCTCCAGATTTGGCAAAGAACGCCGCGAATCCACCTTCTCGGGACTCAACGTCACAGGGGATTGTGCCAAGGGCTGTAGTTCCAGTTCTGCAACAGATTCATCGCGGCGCGGTCGACGACCGGGTTTTGGGGCAAGAGCAGTACCGCATCGAAGCAGGCACCCGCGCTCGCGACGAGAGTCAGCCGATGCGTACTCGCCGCGAGCGTGACGTCCGGGATCCGATACCAAGCCCAGTGGCCGTATTGCTCACCGGAGTGGGCGAACATCTTGGTGTGCGCGCGTCTCGGATTCGTCCAGTCGGTGAACCCGATCATGGCGGTCGGCCGAATCTCGCGGACCTTGCCGTCATCGAGTGCAAGCGTCATGGCCGTGCGGCTCTCCGGCTCCCACCGCGCCCGCAACCATAGGGCGTACTTGCCCTCGCTCGGCGCCCTAAGGTTAAACACCAAACGGCCGTCCCCGCGGAAAAGCATCCCGCGCGCGCCGCTGAGTTCGGCGATGTCCGTCGCCGCCACGTCCCCATCGGTCCCGTCGGCCTGCTCGGCCTCGCGGACCAGCGCGCCCCGGGCGACCAGGACTTGGGCCGTCACCCGGCGCGGCGGGTCCGATGCGTCCACGACCACGTCAAACGCCTCGACGTCGCCCTCGCCTGCCCCGGCCGGCCGAAGCACAAACTCCGCATCGGCAAACCCCGCCGGACCACGCTCGACAGCCTTCCTCCCGGGTTGACTTGTCCAGCCGTCCGGCAGGTTCTCCAGCGACACCTCGCCGCGCAAAGGCCGGCCCTCCAGCGTTACCTTCACCGGAACCTCGTCTCCCGGCGCCACGACGATAAGATTCCGGTGCGCCTCGTCGCCGTTGAGGTAGTAGCCGATCGCGCCCAGCGACACGCCCAAGTCACTCTGGTGACGCTCGGTCCACCGGCAGGTCGCCCGGACGGGCACGGTCGGCGGTCCGCCCACAAAGGTGATGCGGTTCTCTCCCCGCGAGAGATTCCCCGGCAGCGCCAGGGGCGACGCGACCAGCGTGCTCCGGACCTTCAGCCCGCTAACCGTCGCGCGGCTGCCCGCGGCCAATTCAACCTTCAGCCAGTAGGCGTAACGGCCGGTCATCTCCTTGAGCAGGCTCGCGCTGATCTGGCCGCTTCGCTGGGCACTCCGCCATACCTCGGTCCAGCCCTTGCCCTCATCGAAGGACAGAGACAGCCTGGCCGCACCGGCCGCCTCGGCAGCGTAGGCGCCACTGACCGTGGCGTCGGAGAGAATGTAGGGACAGTAAGCCCGATAGATCAAAGCGGCGTCCTCGGCCGGGTTTTTCGCGCGCAGCACGGAAACATCGCCGGCCGTCCTTTGAACCTCTGCGTTCTCCAGCACCGTGGCCTCACCTCCGGCGGTCGGCTCGTATACGATGGCCCCGTTGCCAAAGTAAGGTGGCACCTTCCCCAGGGGAATCGAGGCCCGATCGCCCGTGATCTCGAACCACCGGCCCTCGTTGTGCCAGCAGACGCTCGCGCGCTCGCCCGGCCGCAGGGGGAAGGCCATCGAGTGTGGTCGCTCGGCCGAGCCGAATCGCGCCCGGCTGACGCGCCCCCGGATCCCCGAGGTCACGCCGTCGCCCTGACGGAGTTTCAGGTAGAGGTCGTCTTCAAACCTTCGCCGGCCGGCCACGGTGGCATTGTCGCGATTGAGCCAGTACTTGCGCGGCGACAGGTCGAACAGCCGCCAACTTCCGCCGTAGAACGCCTGCTCAAACTGATGGTGTGTCCCCGAAGCATCGTTGGATGAGATTCCGGCGGCCAGAAACATCTTCCGTAGCGTGTAGTTCAGCGGTCCGCATTGGTCGAACGCATAGATGTTGACCGCCTTCAGAAGCGTGTAGGAGACACGGCTGCGATGCCTCGTGGGCAGCGTTTCGCAGAAGTGCGCGTCGTAGTAGTTGCTGATCGCCAGCGCATACCGCATCACTTCGAATGCCTTCTCCTCGTCATCCGTCACGTCGGCGGTCAGGGTGGCGGCGAGGCTTGCGACGCTGAAGGGCACCACGTTGTCGTTGGCCCGCCAGCGGGGCAGCAAAGTCGTCTTCTCAGACGAGCCCTCCGCCCGCTCGAACGTGACCGACCGCATCGCCGGCTCGTAGTCGCCCCCCACCTCCAGCAGAAACCCCTTGTCTTCCGCCGTGACGGTCCGCTGGTGCTGCCGCGGGCGATACTCAACGAACCGCGGGTTGGGCAACTCGCCAGCGGGACGCGTCACCACGAGACGATTCTCCACCCGGTTCTTCTCAAACGTCTCGTCCGAGGCATGTGCCTTGACCAGCACCATGCGCCGTTCGATCTTGCCGCCCTGCAACGTCTCCAGCGGTGCCTTCTCCTCGTGCCGCGGCAACTCGCAGGCAAGGTGCCCACGCACAAACCGGTCGTCGGAATCATGCACCCCGTGACGCTCGTTCTCGAAATGAAACAGCGCCCGGGTATGCCGATCCACCGAGAACTCGTGGCGGCTGGGGACGAAATCGCCGGTGTAACGGACGACGTCCGAAATGCGAAACTCGTCCAGCACCGCTTCCGCCCCGCGGTCTTCGCTGCAATCGGTGTCTCCGCCGATAAACGCCTGCATGGGTATGCTCCGGCGGTCGGCTTCCATGATGCCGATGCCGGGCCCCTTCTCCTTATCCTCCGGCACCAGGCTGCTCGGCCACGGGCGATCGTGGGGGCCTTCGGCGGCAATGGGCTTCCCGTCCACGAAGAGACGAAGATGGGCCTTGGGAAAATCCCAGGTGGCGGCAACGTGATGACCCCGGCCGGGCTGCAATCGCGCCGGCCCGCGCACAGAGCGCCGTTTGCAGCCCGCGTCGGCGATCGTGAACTCAAGATGGCTCTTGCCGCCGATGAGCAGTCTCCGCAAGCGAGATTGCAGACGGTGCCCGTAGGCGACCGAATCGAAGAAGACCCGCTCGCCAGGATCCTCGGCGTCCCAGATGGGGCGGCACCAGAACTCCAGCGTCCCCGCCTCCAGGGCCCAGTGGACCGATCTTGCGTCCTGGTTGTACTTGCCGGCGGTCAGCGTACCCTCCGAAGCGCCGTTGAAGGCCAGACGCCGCCGGCCGGTGAACTGGAATCCGCGGTTCAACGGCGCCTCTTCCATCGCTCCCTCGACGAAACCGGCCCCCGTCTCCGCCGGCCAGGACCAGCGCTCGCCCGGGCGAAACACCACGCGGTCCAGCCAGATCGTGAAGAAAGACTCGGGGCCGGTCACGGTCCGGCGCGTGTCCGCATCGCGCACGGTGCATCGCATCCGCACCTTCACGTTCACGCTGGCAGCCTCCGGGTTCAATCGCCCCCGCTCCGAGAACTGCACAAGTTGACCCTCGGCCAGTTCAATCGTCAGCCAGCGGGACTGGACGGCGTATTCCAGGATCCGCGAGCCGTCCGCGCGGAACTGCTCCAGTTCGATCGAGACGGGGGCACCGTAGGCGGCACGCTCCGCCAACAGGTCGCACTCAAAAACCACCTCCTGCCCGGCGAACTTGCCCACGTCGATCCTCTGCGAGACGGTCACCTCGCGCCCGGCATTCTCCGGCGTCTTCTCGTCGACCACCACCGCAAGGGACCGCCGGCCGGCGGTGTGAGCGAATCGCCCCAGGCGGACCCGTTCCTTCGGCGCCACCGTCCAACCGTCCGGCAGGCCGTCGGCCTCGTCCTCGAAACCCTGGTTGGCCAGCAAGTTCTCGGGCGGCAGGAGATTCGCCTCGTACTCCCGAGCCTCCAAACGCCGGCCTCTGGTATCAAAATAGATGTCATACGCCCCAACCTCCCCGATCTTTGGCCGGGCGATCCAGGTCAGATAACTCTGCTGGCGCCCCGCACGGGCGTCGAACTCGGCCCGGCACGCAAAGGGCACCTCGCGTCCGGACCCATCGTCGGCCCGCTCGACGACCCGCAGCGACCCCGGATCGAACCGGCCGGCGACGCCCCCCCGTTCCGCCAGCAAAGGGAAGTCGATGGCAACTTCCACCGGCCGCGGCGCGTCATCACGCCAAGGAGTCGCGCGTGCGACCGTGGTGCGAAAATGCCAGCCTGGGTTCCACCAACCGCCCTCGTCGGCAGCGGCCGCCACCGAGCAAGCCGTTAGGGCGCAGAGAATCGCAGTCGTGATTCTGGCACTCATCGCCTCATTCCTTGAACTAATACGTTTCCTCAGGATGCACTGCCGTCTGTCGTCATCGTGCCTTCGTTAAGCGCGCGATAGGGACGACCTGCAATCAGCCTGCCGCCTTCGGAGAAGCCTTCGGGCCTGTCTGCAAGGCGCTGAATGAGGCGTGCCCGCCAGGCTTCAAGTGTGGCACGATGCGAGGCGTCTTTCGACAGGTCGTGCTCCTCCCTCGGGTCCTTGTCGAGGTCGAACAACTGCTCCGTGCCTTCTGCAGGTCGCCAGATGTACTTGAAGCGGCAACCAGCCAGTGCATGAAACGCTTGTGCCTTGCTGTAGCAAGGTGCATGCTCGAAGTGCAGCCATTCACGAATGGCCTCTTTCCGTCCACGCAGTGTCGGCACCAGATTGACACCGTCGATTCGGGTGGGGCTTTTCGTTCCGGCCAAGGCCAGCAACGTGGGCATGATATCTGCCAGACAGACCGGCTGCTTGACACGCAGACCCGGCTTGAAGCCCAGTGCGGGCGAACCGCAGATGATGAACGGGATATTGGCCGATCCCTCATACGGCTCGCACTTGCGGAAATAGCCATGGTCTCCCAGCATCTCGCCGTGGTCGCTGGTGACCACGATAACCCACGGCCGCCCGGCTTTCTCGCTTCGTGCCGTGAAGTCGGCGATCAGTGACGAAATCCGGCTGTCGATATGTTCGATGAGGCCAAAGTAGCCGGCCTGGGCGGCGCGCAGGGCTTCGCCTTCCAGCAGGACCCGGTGGCCGCTCCGGTCGCCCTTCGGCGACAGTGCCTTCCAGTCCACCCAGTCGCCGTGTGAAGGCGGCGGCAGTTTCTGCTTCGCGTACGCCTCGAAGTGCGTCTTTGGAGGGAAGAGCGGCGGGTGTGGGGCGTAGAACGACGTTGTCAGAAAGAGCGGTTGGGCCGCATCCGCCTCCTCCACCACTTGGCGCGACTCGGCGACCACCCATGCGGTAGGATGCAAGTTATCCGCCAGCGGCCACGGGTTTGCCTGCCAATGGTTGTAGGTGAGGCCCAGAGTCTTGACGAGTGTCCTGATGCCACCGGTTCCCGGGGCCGACCGTTTCAGAAACGTGTCGTATTCATCATTGGCAACGTAGGTGGACCCAAGGATTCGCTTCTGATATCCACAGGATCCGCTGGCGCGGTTTTGGTGCATGTTGCGGCCGACCAGAACGGTGGCGTAGCCGGCCTTGCCCAGCAACTCAGGCAAAGGCGGCGTGGAGAGTGGTTTCGCGGCAAAGCCCACCACACCGCTTGTCTGAGGGTAGAGGCCGGTAAGCAGCGCGTAGCGAGCAGGGATGCAGGATGCAACAGGGGTGTAGGCCCGCCGGAACAGCACGCCTCGTTTGGCGAGCCTGTCCAACTGCGGAGTCCGTACTGCCGGATGACCGAGGGCGGACAGGCAGTCTCCTCGCATCTGGTCCGGCATGATCAGAAGCATGTCAGGCTTGGCGGGGGCCTCGGCGGCAGAAACTTCCGAGGCGCGACGGAACAGGGATGCCGTTCCCGCGATGGCTGTCTTCTTCAAGAACTCACGTCTCCCTACGTTACCGTTCATGGCGCTCCCTTACTACTACTACGCTACGTTCCGCGCGGCGGCCTTCCCAGGCCGCCGCGAACCCAGTTTATGCCTGTTCCTGGTAGCCTGGGAAGACCACCAGGCGGACAAAAAGGCGCTAGCGTTGTAGGATTGCCCCTTATGAGATCGAACTCGGAATCCTCAGACGGACTCCGGCCCACGACCATCGCGGGCCGCCTCGATGATTCTACCTTCCCTTCAGACTCTGGCAAGGCCCTGCTCGCCCCTCACAAGGCTCCATCTGCCCGCCGTAGAACGTGCCGCGGCGGGGAAGGACTCCGGATGCTGCCGCAGCCGACTCGAAAGACCTTGTAGCCGTGACCCGCGGCCGACGCGGCGGCTACCCTTTTTTGTTGACACTCAGGCACGGGCGCGATAGCGTCAGAGGTTGGACGCGGGATGGACAGGCGGTGTGGTTGCGCGCCTTTCCGGGCCTTTTCCAATGCGTCAGGAAGGAGTGGTTTCGATGGGCCGGACACGACTGGTCTTCGGGAGCCTGTTAAGCATCGTCCTGGCGGGGCTGCCGCTCGCGGCGTCGGCACAGATGACGCCTGGTGAGTTGCCTGCGGCGGCTGGGGCGCCGGTGCCGGCCGTCACCACCACGCCGGCCCCGACGCCGCCCACACCCACCTACCCCTACACCGGATACATCAGTGCCGACCTCGTGAACATCCGGTGCGGCCCGGCCCTGTATTACTACACGCTGCAGACGATGAGCAAGGGCGCTCCGGTGACCGTTGAAGGGGCCAAGGGCGGCTGGCTGGCCCTTCGGCCGCCCGACGGCATCCACGGCCTGATCCGCAAGAGCGATCTGACGGTCGGCGCCGCCGGCGCCAGCGCGACCGTCTCGGCCCCCAGCGCACGGGTCTACGCCCCCAGCGCCACGGCCAAACGCCGCTGGTGCGTTGCCGCCACCCTCAAGCAGGACGACACGGTCCAGGTGCTCGGCCCCGCCGAGGGCGATTTCGTCAAGGTGGCTATGCCCGAGGACGCACGCGTGTACGTGGTCGATGAGTACGTGGCGGCAACCGGCCCAACGGCCCAGCCGCAGGGGGATCAACACACGGTCGCTCCGGGCGACATCAAACCGCCCACGACCGACCCGCTCGTCGAGACATTCAAGGAGGCCGAGAGCGAACTGAGGACCGAACTCGCCAAGGACATACCCGACCGGAACTTCGACGACATAGCCGCCAAGTTCACCGAGGTCGCCGAGAAGGCCGAGAAGGCCTACCTCAAGAACGCCGCCAAGCGACGCCTTGTCTACGTCACCGCCCTTGCCGAGCAGAAAACCGAGTTGGTCCGCGTCGCCTCGCTTGCGGATAAACTCGACGAGCGGCTGGCCGACATCAAGACCGACTGGGCCATGAAGCAGGTCGAGGCCCAAGCGGACAGGAGATTGCTGAAGCCCGGTTTCCTCGCCACCGGCTGCCTCGCCAGAATGGAGAGTCTGGCGGAGGTCGATCATCCCATCAAGTTCAAACTCGTCGACCAGAACAACCGGCCGCTGGTCGTCCTGAAATCAACCGCCTACGACCTGACCAAGTACCTCGGCAAGATCGTCGGCATCCGCGGCACCAAGACCTACCTGAAGGAATGGCAGATTCACCTGGTTACGGTGGACGACTTGCAGGTGATTGAACAGTAGTCCAAGGTTCCGTCAGCCGAACCTGGCCCATTTCAGGAACCGGCGCAGGAGGTCGCGGTTGGCGACGGCGGCCGTTCCGAAGACGCCTCTCCAGAACAGGACCTGCATGGCTTGGCTGAATCCCCCCGTGCCGATGCGTTTGCGCGGGATGCGCCGGACCTTGTCGGGGTTGGCAAGCCCCCACGTGATGAAGGCCGACATCTCGGCGATCATGCGGCGGCGATGGTCCTCGAGTTCAAG
Organism: uncultured Anaerolineales bacterium; assembly: GCA_964510295.1. Taxonomy (GTDB): domain Bacteria; phylum Planctomycetota; class Phycisphaerae; order FEN-1346; family FEN-1346; genus JAUVZF01. Next base: position 8,012 of record CAZEBQ010000050.1, read on the forward strand.
CATGATGTTCGATTGTAAGCGACCGCCAGCGTGAAGTCACCCCCCTCCTCACCC
>CAZEBQ010000050.1:8165-18047 GCA_964510295.1 uncultured Anaerolineales bacterium
CGCGGCGGGTCTCCGTACCCGCCGCGTACATGAGCGGCCCAGCCGACCAACTGTCCACCCAGGCGTTCTGCTCCCGCGTTTACGGCCGCGCCGTGGCGAGGACCAGCCGCGGGGCCGCCAGGCTGTTGACGAGCACGACAACGCTTCCGTCAAGCGGCTGGTCACCGAGGATACTGCGGGATTCGGCGCGGAAGGTATCCCACGCGCTTCCGCCCGCCCGCCGACAGGCCAGGGCCGTCAGGACAACCATGTCGTTGCCGCGAAGCGGCTGCGTCAGGAGCCCGGTCAGCGCCTCGGAGTCGATCTGGCCGGCCGGGGCAAGCAGCGACGCCGCCACCACGCGGAACTGAGCCAGGCGGGCGTTCTTCGCCTTGCCCGCCGCCAGCGCCGCCCGCGCCCGTGAACGGAAGTCGGCGTCGTCGGCGATGGCGAGCGCGGCATAGAGCACCTTGTAGAACGCCGGCGCGTCGTCAGGCGACTCTTCGAGCGCCTTCAGTGCGTCCCGGGCAGCCGACTCCGACCGGCGCCGGGCCGCCTTCGCCAGACTCGCGAGTTCCGTCTCGTTCGGCAGCGCGCCGGAGGCCTCCGTCACGGCCCAGAGCGACCGCAGGGCCACGCCGGCGCCCGGCCCCTTCAGAAGCCGGTCGGCCGAGGCATCTTTCCAGGCCACTTCGAGTTCCGTCAGCGCCTCCAGGTCCAATCTGCCGCGCGCGGCAGCGGCCAGCAGTTGCCAACTGAACCGGGCGAGGACGCCCGCGACGCGGGCCGTCTCGCTTGCTTCGAGGATCTTGGCGGCGGCGTCCTTGCGGTCAACGGCCCGCTTACTGGTGACCGCGTGAAGCGTCAGCACGTCGCCTTCGAGTTTCGCATCCGGGTCGGCCAGGTCGGCAAAGAGCCGCGCCGCAGCAACGTGAACCGCCCGCGTTCCGGCGACCAGCAGTTGGCCGGGACCGTACCACAGGGCGGCCTCGTCGCCCGCGCCGAGGTGCTTGCGGACGGCCGCCAGGAACGCGTCGGCCGCCTTTTGGGCCGCCTCGACACGCTGCTTGTTGTCCTTAATCTTGGCGAGTTCCTTCGCCGAGGGCAGCGCCGTCAGCGACACGTCGTAGACCCAGGCCGATTCGGTTCCGCTCCGGCAGACCGTGCCGGCCGTGACCGCATCCTTCTCGACCCACCACGCCATCCGCACGGGCATCAGGATCCAGTCGAAGCCCTGGATGGCCGTCGCGCCGCGGAGGTCCAGGTACGTGACACGTAAACGCTTTCGGCCCATAAGGGCGGCCGCATCCGCGACGCTGCCGGACAGGAGTTTGACCTTCAGCCCGACGGCCCTGGCGACGGTCTCCAGCGCCTCGTCGACCGATGCGTCGCGAATGACCAGGTCGAGGTGCTTGTTGAGGGCGGGCATGTCTTTCGTCCAGGTCTTCAGGAGGGTCTCACCGGCCTTCAGGATGCCTTCGAGCGCAGCCGTCGCCGTCTTGCCGTCCGAGCGACGGTAGCCGACCGCAACGCTGTCGAGGAGGTAGGCGAAGGCGAACTTGGTCCGCGCCCCGGTCAGGTCGCCGTTCTCATGGAGTTTCTGTGCGGCCTTGAGGACCTCGGCGGCTCGTTTCGCGGTTCCCGCAGCGTGGGCGCCCAGCACGTTGGCGGTGTATCCGCGGTCGGCGTCGAAGTCGCCGGACGTGGCGGCCAAGTCGGCCGTCGCCGCCTGTTCTTCGAGCAGCGCCTCGCCGGCGTGAGTGCCAAAGGCCCACGACCTGGTAGCGCCGCGGAGTTGCCGGCCGTAGCCGGCGGCGTATCTGCCAGACGCCTTGCCACTTCTCGAAGACCTTGCCAGCGAGGCCGACCCCAACTGCGTCATGGGTAAGGCCGGCGCGTAAGCCGGTACCCGCCCTCCATACGGGTGGCTCAAGGCACGAAGCGAGGCGGGTTTCCTCGGAGCGACGCTGAAATACGACGTGGTAAGCCCGTCCATCGGGGCGGCTCCCGCCGACGGTGCCGTCCCCAGGGCACCGGCAAACAGGACGTCGCCGTTTACGTCCGCGCCGCCGAAGAATCCCTCGAACCGCGTGCCTTCGGGGATCGGGACGGGCACGAGCATCCGTCGAGGCGGCCGGGCCGGTTCGACCATGGCGCCGAGTTCGCTCTCGTCCACCGCGACGAAACTCGTGTACTGGCTCATCAGCCGGTACTCCAGGGCGATGCTCGTGACGGTGTCCTCAACCTGGGGGCTGCCGGCGTAGAAGGTCTGGTGCATCAGTTCCTCGATCTTGTGCCGTGCCCAGACCTTGGCGAGCACGTCGTTCCGCGGCTCGCGGGCGGACAGTTCCACGTGCAGGGGCCAACTGACGGGCTCACCCTCCACGCGCCCGTTGACGGCGATGCCCGACGAGCCGCCGGCCTCGTACATACCGAACACAATGACCGGCCGCCCGGCCCAGAGTTCGGGGATTTTGGCCGGGTACGTCTCGAAGACGCGCAGCGCACCCCAATCGATGGCGATCTTGGCGAGTTGCGCCCGGTGGATGCGGTGCATCACCTCCGTGACGAGGGGATGGGTGTCGTCGCCGAGGCCGAGGACCTTGGCCATCCCGCCGCCCTGCTTCGCAACGCCGTCGACGAGAAAACGGTTGGGCGACTGTCCGATGCCGATGCACCAGAAGCGGATCTGGTCGCCGCAGCGGCGTCCGACCTCTTCGATGATCTCGGCCTCGTTGCCGATGTAGCCGTCCGTCAGCATAATGACGATGCGGACGCGTTTCGGGTCGATCGGATCGTTGATGGCCATCTTGATGCCTTTGAGCATCTCGGTGCCCCCGCTGCCGCGCAGTCCCTCGGTCACCTGGAGCGCCTTGCCGACGTTCTCCGGCGTGCAGGGCACGGCCTTCGGGAACAGTTTCTGTGAACCGCCGGCGAAGGTGATGACCTGGAGGGTGTCGGCCGGCTTCGTCAGTTTCAGCAGACCCTGCATGGCGTCGCGGACCTTGGCCGTCGGCTTGCCGCGCATCGAGCCGGAGACGTCGATGAGGAACGAGATTTCTCGCGGCGGGGTCTGCCTCAACCGCTCATCTTCCTGCGGTTGGATCATCAGAAGAAAATAGCCCCGGCCGGCGGTGTCGGTGTGCGTGAGGACCGCCATCTCGGGCTTGGCGCCGACGACGGCGTACTTCAGGACGAAGTCCTTGTTGGGGATGGCATCCGACGGCGCGATGGCGGCGCCGGCCTGGCTTGGCCCCATCCGTTCCATCGCGACCTTGTGGTTGGGCGACCGGATGTCGCGGATCGGCACCCCGGCGTCAAGCCGGACCGAGAGCGAGATGTCGTGGCCGTTTCGGACGCCCGGCTTCAGGACGGGTGGCGTGATGCGCGACGCGTCCGGCACGCGGCCGGTGTCGGGCGACCAGCCGGTGCCTTTCGGCTTCTCCTTGCCTTCGCGTACCTTCCGCTTGTCGAGTTCGCCGACCTTGCCTTTGAGTTCCGGCGGCAGGGGCGGCGTCTTCGACGTAGGCCCGCCCGGGATGTACCTCGGCCCGACGACCATCGGGAAGTGGAACGTGTAGACGCCCATGTCGTACTCCAGGACGTCGACGTACGAGATCTCGATCTTGACCTCCTGGTTCGGCTTGATGTTGCCGACGGACTGGGTGAAGATGTTCGGCCGTTCCTGCTCGAGGAGCGCGGCCGTCGCGCCCTTGGCGAGGGCCGCCTCGTAGATGGCGCGGGCCGCTGCGCGGCGTTTGATGATGCCGACGATCTTGCGGTCGCCGATGACCATCGTCATGTCATCAACCGCGGCCTTGTGCGGCAGCGGGAAGACGTAGACCGCTTCGATTTTCTCGTCGAGCGGGTTGTGGAACGTCTGGATGACCTTGACGCGTGCGAGAAAGCCGGAGATCTCGGCCGTCACGTCGGTGTGCTTGAGCGGACACTCGACGACCTGGCCGTCTTTCTTCGTGATGCGCAATGCCCCCTGCGTCACGTCCTTCGTCATGGCCGCCATCTGCTTGGCCAGCGCGTCGGGGCCAACGGGGGTCGTCTCGACCGCCCATGCCGCGGCCGCCGCGAGCGAAAGGCCCATCCACGCGATGCAGGCACACAGCCGTTTTGCCGTCGTAGCGTTCATGGCTTCCCGCGCTCCTTTCAGAACAGGTTTCAGGAATCCTGCGGCCGCCTGAGCGACCGTCCGGTGCTTTGGACGGGCTCGGCGCAGAGAGAGTTCCACCGATTCTGAGAGGAAGATGCTGCGGTGTGCGGATGAGAACAGGGCTTCAGGCCCTGTTCCAGACAAGCGCAGGCTCTTACTCCTACAACGAAACTTCCCGCGCGGCGGCCTTCCGAGGCCGCCGCGAACGCAGTTTATGCCTGTTCCTGGTGGCCTGGGAAGGCCACCAGGCGGACAAAAAGGCGAAGTAGCGTTGTAGTCTTACGCGTCGGCGCGGCAGACGATCTCGCCGCCGATCATGGTGAGGCGAACGTTGACCTGGTCGTCGAAGATGATGATGTCGGCGTCTTTGCCCGTCTCGAGCGCGCCCTTCGCCGCGTCGAGGCCGACGACACGGGCCGGGCTGAGGGTGGCCATCTCGACGGCCTCGCGCAGGCTCACTCCCGCGAAGCGCTGCACGTTCGCCACGGCCCGGTCCATCGACAGGACACTGCCGGCGATGGTGCCGTCGGCCAGCCGCGGCGCCCCGTCCACCACGTCGCGGCCGAGGCCGCTGACGCAATCGGTGATGAGACACGTCTTCTCGATACCCTTGCATGCGACCGCCACGCGCACGGCGGCCGGATGCAGGTGCACGCCGTCGCAGATGATTTCGACACTGACCTCCGGCCGCGCGAGCAGCGCCCCCACCGCCCCCGGCTCGCGATGGTGCAGGGCCGTCATGGCGTTGTAGAGATGCGTGCAGTGGGTGATGCCGGCGTCGAAGCCGGCGACGGCCTCGTCGCAGGTCGCGCTCGTGTGGCCAAGGGCGCAGACGACCGGCCCGGCCGGGCCGCGGGCTGCACACAGCAGCGGGATCAGGTCCAGCGCGCCCGGCTGCTCCGGCGCGATGGTGATCATCGAGAGGATGCCGCGGCTTGCTTCGAGGATCCGCTCAGCCGCCTCGCGCGACGGTCGCTCGACGTACTCAGGTGGAATGGCCCCGCGCTTCTCGGGCGAGATGAACGGGACCTCGAAATAAAGGCCCATGACCCGGCAGCCGCCGTCGGAGCGGCCGATGCGCGGTCGCATGGTGCGCGAGACCTCCTCGGTCGGCCGGCACGACGTCTGGCACGCCGTCACGCCGGTCGAGGCCATCTGGCGGGTCGCGCCGAGGAACCCCTCGTCCGACGGGTCCCACAGGTCGTAACCGCGAAAGCCCTGGGCGTGCAGGTCGATGAAGCCGGGGGCGACGGTGCCGCCACGGGCGTCGATGGTGGCGTCGGCCTGCGGCGGGCCGCCCTGCCCCACGTCGGCGATGCGGTCGCCCTCGACGAGCACCCAACCGCCGGGCAGTTCATCGGTCGGGGTGATGAGCGTGCCGTTTGTGATGAGGGTTTTCATGGGTTAACAGCCTTTGGATGCCGCGGCGCGCCGCGGCCTACATTGTGCACGCGCAAGGATGCCGCGGCGCGCCGCGGCCTACTCTAACTCGATGGCCAGCGCCGCCGTCGACTCGAGGGCAATGCGACGGCGCCAGGTCAGGGTGACCGGCTTCGTCTCGGGCAGCGGCGAATCGTGATTCTCAAGGCCCGTGTGCTCGCGTGCAAGGAGATTGCGGGAGAAACCGTACGCGGCGCCGTCGAAGTTCAGGTCGAAAGCGTGCGGTTTCTCGTCCACGTTCACAAAGATGAGGGCGAGGGCGCCGTCCGCCGCCTGCCACGCGCCCGAGAGGACGGCCGCCGTCGTCACAATGCGTTTGCCGTGCCACTTCCAGTCGGCCGTGAGGGTAGCGCCGTCGGTCCGGATGTTCGGCGGCCGGGCCATGCGACCACGGGCCAGATACTTCCGCAGGCCGTATCTGAGATGCGCGAGGCGCTTGAGGAACGGCCCCGCGACGGGGTCATCGACGACGGCGGGGCTGATCCATCCGAGTTGCTCGCCCCAGCAGAGGGCCTGGGCGGTTTTCTGGCGCATCGCCAGGCCCTTCCACGAATCGCCCTGGTACGCGCGGCTGAACAGTTGCACCTGCCCGCCGTAGACGGCGGCAAAGAGCGGGATGGCGGAGTCGTCCTGAAAGTGCCACGTCAGGTACCCGTCGAAGAGATGGACGTAGGGTTCGGCGTTACACTCGGTGGTGATCATTTTGCCGGGCCGCGCGGCCGCCATCTGTTTTCGCAGGTCCGTCAGCATCGGCCAGTAGCCTCGGGTCGTCCACCAGTTGCCGCCCGCCAAGGGATGGCCGTGCGACTTATCGAAGCAAAGTCGCGGCCGCGCGGCCGCTATCTGGTCAATGTACACGCCATCGACATTGAACTCGGGGCCCGTCAGGCGCAGGACGATATCGCGTACCGTCTTCTGCCAGAGCGGCGTGGTGGGACACATGGCGGCGAGTTTCTGCCCGGACCCGTACTGCTCGGTATACGGTTCGCCCTTCTCGTTCTTGGTGGCGGCGGCGATGCCGGTCGTCTTGAAGTCCTCCAAGTCGGTATCCCACAGCCGCCCGTTGATGTACGGCATGACCCGGACGCCGGCGGCCTGGAGCCGCTTGACGCCGTCGGCGAAGCCGTCCTTCGCGGGGAAGTAGTGCGGGTAATCGTTGTCGAACGGGATCTGGTGCCAGTTGTACCAGTGCAGGGCCGTCGGGACGCCGAGGTACTTGGCAAACGTGGTGACGCTCTTGACAACGTGGTCGGCCCCGCCGCCCGTCAGGGCCCAGACGCTGATGTCCTTCATCCAGCCGGGCGTGTCGGGCCGTCCGACCTGGCTGCCGCGCGGCCACCACTTGGCTTCCTTGCTGACCCACTCGCGATAGATTTGGGCGAAGTCGTACCAGTCGCCGTCGAAGGGTCGGATGACAACCTCGCCGGGCATCTCCCACGCGTTGCCGGGCACGCCGCAGTCGGGTGCGGGCCACGTCCACTGGATGCGCAGGTGCCCGTCCTTGGTGTCCATTTCGAGGCGCTTCGTGGAGGCATACGGATCATGGACGCCGACGTACGTGCCGCCCTTCGGCCCGTACAGCCCCGCGCACTGCATCGAGAGCCAGCCGCCGGGGTAGTCGCCTCGCGCTTTGAGCCGCTTGCTCAAAGGCTTCTCGTGCAGGCGGCCGCTGACGGAGGGGACGATAACCTTGTCGGCGTCGGTAAGGGCGAGGTTGAGGATGGGGAAGGTGATGCTCCGCAAGGCGACGCGCTTGCCTTTGTTCTCCACGCGCATCTGGAAGTGCTCCCCAGCAACGCACCTGAGCTCAACGTGCAGGTCCGCAAGAGGACCTTTGCCGAGGCCGGACCAGTGTCTCAGCACCGCCAGGCCCCGCGGCGGTTCAACCACGATACTGAACGGCAGACAGTCTTGCTCGGGGTCGATCCGCACGGTGCTTTTGTCAGGCAACTGCACCTCCAGGGCCCAGTGATGTTGCAAGTCGGCGTGCAAAAGGTCCGGCGCAAGGCCGCTCTTGCCCGCGCGGGAAACCGGCGCGTCCATGTCGGCGGCGAGGGCGGGAAGGCACACGAGCAGAAGCAGCGTGTGCGGCAGCAGGCGTTTCATGGTATACCCCTTTCACAGGCCGGGCAAGCCCGGCAACTATTCGTCAAAGGCTGCCGGCTTGCAAGAGGATTCTTGCCTGCGCCTGGGAAGTGCCCCAGACAGGGTGTTTCCGTGGCCCCTTGCCAAACGCGGCCGCGCGCGGTAGAAACTGCCCCTTGAATCCGGCAGGAGGACGGCTATGGCGAAGACGTACAGAATCGCGGTCATCGGCGGAGACGGGACGGGGCCGGAGGTGGTGGCCGAGGGGCTGAAAGTCCTGGCGGCCGCCAAGGAGGCCTGTGGCTTCGCGTACGAAACCAAAGACTTTGACGTCAGCGGCAAGCGGTACCTGCAGGCCGGCGGCAACCCCGACGAGGCGTCGATTCCGATTATCGCCGATGAAGAAATCGCGGAACTGCGCTCCTTCGACGCCATCTACCTGGGCGCCGTCGGCCACCCCGACGTGGCGCCCGGCATTCTCGAAAAGGGGCTCCTCTTGCGCCTGCGGTTCGAACTCGACCAGTACGTCAACCTGCGCCCCGTGAAACTGTACCCCGGCGTCTGGACGCCGCTGAAGGACAAGGGGCCCGAAGAGATCGACTTCGTCGTCGTCCGCGAGAACACCGAGGGCCTCTACACCGGCATGGGCGGCTTCCAGTACAAGGGCACGCCGAACGAGGTGGCCACGCAGATCATGTGCAGCACGCGCCACGGCGTCGAGCGGGCCATCCGCTACGCTTTCGACCTCTGCCGCCGCAGGGACGACAAGAAGCGGCTGACCCTGGTCGCCAAGACCAACGTCCTGACCTGCGCCCACGACCTGTGGTGGCGGACGTTCAACGAGGTCGGCCAGGCCGACTACCCCGACATCGAGCGCGACTACAACCACGTGGACGCCTGCTGCATGTGGTTCCTCAAGAACCCCGAGTTCTACGATACCATCGTCGTCTGCAACATGTTCGGCGACATCATCACGGACCTCGGGGCAATGATCCAGGGCGGGATGGGGGTGGCGGCCGGCGGGAACATCAACCCGGCGGGCGTCTCGATGTTCGAACCCATCGGCGGGTCGGCACCCAAGTACACCGGCCGGAACGTGATCAACCCCATCGCCGCCATCGCCGCCCTCGCCATGCTGCTCCGCGAGACCGGCGTGGGCGCCGGCGACGAGACGCTCGTGGCGGCCGGTGAGCGCGTCGAAAATGCCATCATGGAAGTCACGCCCAGGATGCAGAGCCAGTCCGCCGGCAGGATGGGCCACACCACCACCGACGTCGGCGACATGATAGCCGAAGCGACGGTGGCGGCGGCGACGGGCTGACCATGGCTGCTCCAACGTTGCCGAAGCGCGTTCCTGCTGCTATACTTTGGAGGTGAGCGGCAACAGCACTGCGAGGTGCTTGACATGCCAACTGTCTTCAAGCAGGAGGGGTTCAGGTTCTTCTTCTTCAGCCGAGAAGGGCAGGAGCCCCTTCACGTGCACGTGGAGAAGGCGGAGAAGTACGCGAAATTCTGGCTCAAGGGTCCGACGCTGGACCGGAACCGCGGGTTCCGAAGCCACGAGTTGACGGTCATCCGGCGCCTCGTGGCAAGGCATCGCGCCAAGATTGAGGAGCGGTGGCATGAACACTTCGGGGGTTAAGGTTGAGCCGTTGGCGACCGACGTCGCTTTCGGCGAGGATACGTTCTGCGTTACGCTTGCCGACGGACGTCAGATCACCGTGCCGCTTGAGTGGTTTCCGCGTCTGCGCGACGCCACGGAGGAACAGCGTAAGCAGTGGCGTGTGATCGGCAGCGGTGTCGGCATCCACTGGGAGGCCATCGACGAGGACATCTCCGTCGAAAGCATTCTCGCCCTGGGGTAGGGCTCTCGGCGCGTAAGATGACGCGGCGCAAACGTAGGCCGCGGCGCGCCGCGGCCTACACCTGAGAGGCAGGACCCGCAATGACCGCAAGAAGCCTCGCAGCCGTTGTTCTTCTGGCGCTCTCGCCGATCGCCCCCGCCGCCACCCAGCCGGAGACCACCGCCGTGCCGTTGGCCGGCACCAAGACCGTCTGGCACGGATACGACCGTTACACCTTCACGCACGACGGCCGCAAATGCTACGTCGTCGCACCGAAGCAGGCAGCCGCCGGACGGCCGTGGATCTGGCGGGCACGCTTCTGGGCCCATGAGCCTCAGACCGACCTCGCGCTGCTCGCCAAGGGGTTCC
>CAZEBQ010000051.1:0-10918 GCA_964510295.1 uncultured Anaerolineales bacterium
TCTCAGCCACGGCCCACCTCCTGCCCCGTCGGCGATTATCGTCAGGTTGCCGCCCGAGGTCAAGCAAGCCTCCCCCCCGTCCGCCTTGACCCGTCCGGCGGCGGTCACTATAGTGACCTCCCCACGGGGAAGCCGACGGACGGGCGGCAGTCGTCGGCGCGGTCCTTCTGCAAGAGAGGGAGTCCTGCGATATGGCGGAACCGCCGGGCGCGGACGTGGTCATCGTGGGCAGCGGAGGCGCGGCGCTTCGGGCGGCGTTGGCGGCCGACGACGCCGGCGCGAGCACCCTCGTCCTGACCAAGGGCGAACTCGGCAAGGCGGGCGTCACCGCCCTCTCCTGCTCCGACCGGATGGCCTTCCACGCCACGCTCGAGCACACCGAACCCGGCGGACCCGACGCCTGGCGGTACCACGCCGAGGACATCTACCGCATCGGCGGCCGCGTCTCCGACGCCGGCCTCGCCCGCGTTCTCGCCCGCGGGGCCGGCGATGCGTTCCATTACCTCGACGCCCTCGGCACGCCGTTCGCCAGAAACGCCGACGGCCTGGCCGACCAGTTCGTCACCGACGGCTCCAAGTACGCCCGGGCCTGCTACACGGGCCCGTACACGGCCAACCACATTCACGAGGCGCTGCGGAACGAGTTCACGCGGCGGCGGCTGCCAATCCTCGAGAACGTGATGGCCACCGAGTTGGCGCTCGACGCCTCGGGCCGCGTCGCGGGGGTGCGCCTGGCCGACGCTCGGAATCTGGAATCTGAAATCTCAAATCAAAGGACCATCGCCGCCGGGGCCGTGGTCCTGGCAACCGGCGGTGCGGGCCAGGTCTTCCAGATCAACGTCTTTCCCGAGGGCATGACCGGCGACGGTCACGCCATGGCCTACCGGGCGGGGGCGGAACTCGTGAACCTGGAGTTCATCCAGATCGGCCTGTCGAGCGTCAAGACGAAACTCGCCTGCTCCGGCAGCCTGATGCGGGCCTGGCCGCGCCTGGTCACCGACCAAGACCGCGAGTTCCTCTTCGACTACTTCGCCGAAGACACGCCGCCCGAGGCGGTGTACGGGACCCTGTTCAAGAAGGGCGCCTCGTGGCCGCTCTCGTATCGCGACGAGAGCCACGTCATCGACATCGCAGTCTTCTCCGAGATGCAACAAGGGCACACGGTGTACATGGATTTCTCGGCGAACCCCGAGCGGTTCGAGATCTCGGCCCTCGACGCGTCGCTGTGGTCCAGGTATCCGGGGATCGCGGCGTTGCGGCTGGCCGAGCCGCCGCTCGCCACCTCGCCGCTCGAACGGCTGAAGGCCATCAACCTGCCGAGCGTCGAATGGCTGGCCGAGCGGGACATCGTCCTGGAGAAGGGCGACCGGATCGAACTCGCCCCGGCCTGCCAGCACTTCCAGGGCGGCGTCAAGATCGACGAGCAGGCCCGGACGACGGTGCCGGGGCTGTTTGCGTGCGGCGAGGTGGCGGGCGGCCAGCACGGCGCGAACCGTCCCGGCGGCAACGCCCTCATGGACAGCCAGGTCATGGGCCGCATCGCCGGTGAGCAGGCTGCGGCCCTCGCCGCCGCGGCGAAGCCGGGCGAACCCGTCCAAGAAGACGCCGAGGAAACCGAAAGCGCCGGCGACGCCATCGACGTCCGCGAGGTCCGCAGCCGCATCCGGCACCTCATGACCATGCGGGCGAGCGTCAAACGCACCGCCGACGGCATCCAGGAAGCCCTCGACGAACTCCGCGGACTCCGCGGCCGCCCGTGGGATGCGGCCGGCGCGAGCGCCGAGTTCCTCGCCGAAACGCGCAGCATCGCCCGGGTGGCGGAGATGGTGCTGACGGTCTGCGGCGCCCGGACCGAGAGCCGCGGGCCTCACCTCTACTTCGAGTCGCCGGACGCCATCGAGCCGCTGCCTCGCCGGGACCCCGACTGGCAGAAGTACCTCGTCATCCGCCGCGGGGAAGGCGGAGAGATGCTTGTCGAGCCGCGCCGGCCCGTCGAACCCGACTGGGAACTCGTGCAACAGATCGAGGCGTAACTCCGGCCGGCAATTCGGCCTTGACGGTCCACTGATACGACTATGCTACCTGGTGCGCGGCGGGTCTCCGCACCCGCCGCGGAGCCGCGAAAACGGGCTTTCACGCGCGGTGGGTGCCCGTTCGGCAGGCTCAGGGCAGGCTCCGACCCACCGCGCGAAATGGCCAAGTGTCGTACCGCATAGTTGAGAACGCCACCATGTCCGATGCGCGTGAACAACTCGACCACATGGTCCGGACGCAGATGGAGAACCGCGGGATCCGCGACCCGCGGGTCCTGAAGACCTTCCGCTCGGTTGACCGGGCCCGTTTCGTCCCGGCCGGCGACCAGCGGTCGGCGTACGGCGATTTTCCGCTGGCCATCGGCCTCGGCCAGACCATCAGCCAGCCGTACATCGTGGCCCTGATGACACAAAGCCTGGCGCTCGAAGGCCCCGAACGGGTCCTCGAAATCGGCACCGGGTCGGGCTACCAGACGGCCGTGCTCGCGGAACTGGCGGCCGAGGTGTACACGGTCGAGGTCCGCAACTCGCTGCAGGTGAAGGCCCGCGGGGTGCTCGACGCGCTCGGCTACGCCAACATCCACTACCGCGCGGGCGACGGCCGGGCCGGATGGCCGCAGCAGGCCCCGTTCGACCGGGTCCTGTGCGCTGCCGCCGCCGAGCAGATACCGGGAGCGTGGACCGACCAGTTGGCCGATGGCGGGGTCATCGTCACGCCGGTGGGCGGGCCGGGATCGCAGATTCTGGTAACGATCACGAAGCACGGCAAGAACCTGGAGCGCTGCGAGTTCTGTCCCTGCCGCTTCGTACCCCTCATCGGCCGCAACGGCGAGGAAGACGCCGGCGGCTGAGACGACCCGCCGGTCCAGGCGTGGGCGCGCGGCGGCCGTCATGCGAGGGCGGGCAGGTCCAACGCCGGCAGGGCCAGCAGGTCCACGAAGGCATCGCCGAACTCGGGCACGTCGTCGACGCTGGGCCGGTCTGTTCTTCCAGGGGACAGTTCGCACGTGGCGGCAGGGCGATCGCCGGTCGAGGGTCCGTCGCCCACCACAGACGCCTGCAGGGTCTCCGGCTTTTCTGTCGGCCGACGCACGGGGCGCAACCTGCCTGCCAGGAGGTCCGGTGCAAGACGGTCGCGGTCGGCGGGCGATGCGGCCGCCACGTCGGGCCGATGGGGCCCGAGCACCGCCTCGACCTCGGCCGACGCCAAACGGTCCAGCCCCAGCGTCCGCGGTTCGGCGAGCAGCGGCAGCGGCGCCGGGGCGCCGGCGGCCATGCCCTGCCCCGACGACGTCGGCAGGTCTCCCAGATGGGCGCCGGCCGCGATTGCTGCCGTGTAGCGCGACGTGAAGCCGTTGATGTCCCAGGAATCGACCGCGCCGTTCGGCTCTTCGGCCACGGGCCCGAAGCCGCGGAAGTCCACGTCGAGGTCGCCCGTGAGGTACTTCTGTGTAAAGCCGGTGATGTCCCACGAATCGACCGTCCCGTTCGGTTCTTCGGCGATGGGTCCGAAGCCTCGCGCGTCGGCCCGGAGGCTGCCGACGTAGAAGATGGCCTCCCCGCCCTGGAAGCCGTTACCGCTCGGCAGGTCCAGCGCCGCATCGCAGATGTAATGCAGGCCGCTGGAATCGGCCGCCGGTTCGCCGTCCAGTCCGTGGCCGTGTGAGTCGGTGATCGTGTCGAGGAGCGCAATCCTGACCCAGGTGTCGACCATCGTCTGCCACGCGTCGGCGAAGGTGATGACCATCTCGGCGGCGGTATCGCCGGCAACGACGCTCGCCGGTACGACCGCCACGGCGCCGGTCTCGTTGCCGAGCGCGTCAAACTCGACCTTCTCGGCCATGACGTCGGCCGGCACGAAAAGCACGTCCTCGCTGAAAGTCACCCTGACCGTCTTGACGCCCAGGCCGCTCGGATCAATCTCACCCACCCCACGAACCCGGCGATCCGGGTGCGGGTTCAGCACCACGCCCGTGACGGCGGGCAGTTCGTTGTCCGCGATGGTCACCGTCGCGACGGCCGTCCCGACAAGGTACGTCGGGTCGGGCGTCACCCTCAACACCACCGTCTCGTCCATCTCGTCATCGGGGTCGTCCACGGGGGTGATGTGGATCATCGCGGAGGCGGCGCCCGGCGGCAGATCGACCTGCCCCAGGAGCGTCTCGACGTAGTCACCATCGTCGGCCATGCCGCCGACCGTGTAGTGGACCGCCAGAAGGCTGCCGGTGTCGCCGGCGCGGCTGACGGTAAACACGCCGGGGTCGCAGTCGTGCTCGGCGGCAGTGGGGTCGCCGGCCAGGATGCTGACCGTGACGTCCGGGTCGGCAACATACGGCGAGAGGTGGCAGCCGTCGATGGGGAGCCTGTTGAAGGCGGCGTCTTCGGGTGTCTGCCATCCGACGGCGAGGTTGTCGCCGCCGCCGCCCTCTTTCTGGAGGGCCTCAATGTAGTACCGGCGTCCGGCCTCCAGGTGGACCGGCGCGGACTGCTGCTGAGCGTGGCGGGTCCAGTCGCGTGAACTGGTCCAGCCCGGCACGTAAGCAATGAGGACCTTGTTGTCCGGGTTGGTGTCGGCGGAGAGGAACAGTTGGCTGTTGTCGTCGCTGGAGATCCAGAAGGTGTACGCCCCGGTGACGGGCGGATGCACGTAGCCGTACATCCGCATCCCGTAGCTATTCGCCCAGTCGACGGGAGATTCGAAGAGGGTAGGTTGACTGATGCCGGACGGGTTGTCCGGGAAATTGGGGTTGGCGGTCAGGTTCGAGACCGCCGTCCCGTCGATGCCGAGCCAATACTCGCGGACGATGTAGCCGGCGCCGTGGGGCGAATAGACGAACGAGACCTGCAGGTCGGGCGGCATCGGCTCGTCGGCCAGGGTGCGCACGTCGTTGACGGTCAGCGTGTAGGCCTGCTCCGCCTCGAGTTGAGACGTGGTCAGGATTACCGTGACGCCGTCGGAATCGAGCGTGGCCGCTATGACCGTTGCGTTGTTGAAGACGTAGTTGGCCGTCTGCTGGGCCGAGACGGGGTCCACCGACTCGGAGAAGGCAACCTCAACGATGACGTCCTCCGGCGTCGTCAGGGACACGATGCCCGGCACGGTGACAACCACCTCGTCCGACAGCACGCTCTCGTAGGCGTCGCGGTTGACGGCCGAGACCTCGTAGGCGTAAGGCGTGGCGGGCAGGACGTTCGTATCGGTGTAGCCGAGGTCCGTGACGGTGTCGATGGACTGGCCGTCGCGGTAGACGACATAGTGGTCCACGTACGTCTGCGGGTCGAACGATGCGTCCCAGGCGAGTTCGATTCGTGCATCGGGCAGGACGGCAATCTGGCCGCCGACGTTGGCCGGCGTCGTGGGCGGCGTGGTGTCGAGGTAATCGTTCTCGGCGCCCGGGGTTCCGCCGGCCGCGCCCGAGGCCCAGTTGCCGGCGTCGTTTCCGTACGCGTCCGGGTCGAGCCGGCTGAGCGAGAAGCCCGTGCCGTCGGGCTCCGTGGGCCAGGAGGCCCCGTCCTTGTAGTGGACGTAGTCGGTCAGGTAGTAGGGGATGTAGCCGGTGGGCTCGGCGTCGGTGGCGGCAAGCAGTTTGACCTTCTCGCCGCCGTTGGCAAGGTTCCCCGAGTAGGCGCCGGCGATGGTCATGCCTGCGGTGTCGTAGCGGGCGGCGAAGGCCTGCTCGTTCCTTACGATGACGACGTAAGCGCCCGGCAGGATGGCGCTCAGGTCGGAGCCGGTCGTCTCGAAGGCGTCCGGCGTGTCGTCATCGATAACGACCACGTCGCCGCCCTTGACGAACTTGACCTGGTCGGCGATGGTCCACCGGTCGGGGTCGTCCGTGCCGCGCGTCAGCGTCACCTCGGCGAGGCCGCCGTTGAACGTGAACGTACCGAGGGGCACCCAGCCCGTGGGGTTCACGTTCTGGTTGACTGGCACGACGGTGGGTCCGCCGGCATGTTGGATCTCGCAGGTTGCGGCCGTGTCGAGGTCGCGTGTGTTGCCTTCGGCGTCGGTCAGGTTCCACTTGACGAGGACCTGGTAATCGCCTGCGGCCAGGTTCGCCCGCCAAGTGGCCGTGGCGCCGGCCTGGAGCGTCCAGACCTCGTTGCCGAAGTCGTCGGCGTCGTACCATCCGAAGGTGAAGCCGATGCCGCTTGCGAAGACGTACTGCCTGGCTTCGACCGGCGCGAGCGACCCGTTGTAGAGTTCGACGAACTCGAAGTCATCCTGGTCGTACGGGCTGCCCTGCCCCGGCTCGGGGGGATGGTACATGATCTCGTTGACGACGAGGGGTCCGGTCAGGGGCGGGGCGTTCTCGCCCTCGCAGGTGGTCGCCGTCAGCAGGGCGAAATCCGTGCCGCCCGTCGTCTTGGCGTGCAGGCCGAAACTCGTCTCGCGCGGCGAGGCGCCGAAGTCGACGTGCTCGCGGTAACCGCCGGCCGCGCCGCCGACATTCGACGTCAGGTACACCTCATCGCCGAACTCGCTGAGGGCGAAGGCGCCGCCGAAATCGTCCCTCTGGGTAAAGACCTTGTACCCACCGCCGGGGATCGACGTGGGCGTGGTAATCTGCCACATGTCGAGTTGCGCCGCGTCGTCGCTCAGGAACCAACCGGTGACGTCGATGGCCGACGCGGTGGTGTTCTTGAGTTCGATCCAGTCACCGTCGGCGCCGTCGGTGTGGGCGAGGACCTCGTTGATGACAACGGCCCCGGGAACGAGCCCTTCGGCGTCGGCGCCCGGCGTGCCGCCGGGGGCGGCGCTGGCGCGCCAGCCTTCCTCCTGGTTCCACAGGCCGAGGTCGCCTTCGGGGTCAACCACCGTAAGCGAGAACGCGCCCCCGTCGGTCTGCGGATACCAGTCGTCGTCGTACTCGAAGTCGTGGACGACGGTCCCCATGGGCGCGGCAAGGCGGACGGCCTCGCCGCCGTTGGCGAGGGAACCCTCGAACTCGCCGGCGACGCGGGCGGCGCCCGCGCCGTAGCGCGTCTCGAAGGCGGCCTGCTTCTTCACGACCACCGTGAAATGGCCAGGGTCCAACGTCATGCTCGGGAAGGTAAACGTGATGCCGTCGGTGAACCGGACGTTGCGGAGCGGGACCGGCTCGTCGCCGATGTTGGTCACTTCGATGAACTCGAAATCGTCGTTCTGCTCAAAGCCTGCGGCGTCTTCGGCCGGCGTCGGCTGGGCGGGGTTGTACATCATCTCGCTGATGCGTAGCGACGGTGTGACGTCGAGGTAGAAGTCGGCCTCGTTCAGGGGGCTCCACTCGCCGCCGCTGCAGACGCGCGCCTTGACGCCGTAACTGTCGCCGAGCGTGATCGCGCCGGCGTACGGGACGGCGGTCGGCGCCACGTCGCCTCCCGGCAAGCGCGGGTCGGTGCCGTCGAGGGTGTAGTAGATGGTCTGTCCGGAGGCGGCCATCGTCAGGAGATCGCCGCGTTGCACCTCGCCGCCGTGCTGATACGCGCCGTTGACGTTGAACGTGGGCGCGGCGATGTCGCCGTACAGCCCGGCCGCCTTGTACTGCTGGAGCACGATGCCGGTTCGTTCGGCGAAGTAGGTGTTGCGGAGCCATTCGATGCGGGGGAGCCAGTTGTCATCACGGTTTCGTGCGCCGGCGCTGTCGCTGTAGCCGTCGCCCCAGCGGGCGGACTCGCCCACGACGGCCCGGTCGATCTCGGCCGCCATCTCGTCGAGAAGCGCCTGGTTCGACGCCACGGTAAGCGCGCCGCCGTTAAACAGGTGGCGGTGAACGCGGTCGGCAAGGAGTTGCCGGAACTCCTCCACCTGCCGCAGTTGTTGGTAGATGCGCCCGAGGTTCGAGCCGAACTGGTCGACGCGGTTGCTGTTGAGGTCCCTCAGACACCCCTCGGCGTCCCAACTGTGGAACCGCCACTTTCCATCGCCGGACTCGCGGTTGTAACTGGCCCACCAGTTGTTCTGCGGCCAATCCCAGTTGCCGCCGAACTGGTTGACGATCAGATAATCGGCGAAGTTCGTCAGGTCGAGCAGATCGCCGATGGCGGCGTAGTTGGCGGCCGGGTTGTTGATGAGGTCAAGCAGTTGGTTCCAGGCTGCGGCCTCGCCTTCCTTGCGGCCCTCGATGCTGTAAACGTCGTAGTCCTCCTTGTCCCCGCCGAGATAACTGGCGGCGAAGGCGTCGTCGGGCCGCTCCACGGGGTTGTACAGTCCCCAGTACAGGCCGTTGACGTAAAGGTGGACGAAGTTGCCGTGCGGCCCGTACCCGCCGGTGGCGTTCTGCTGCTCGGCGGCCCATCGATCCTGCAGATACGTGGCGTTGCCGGCGTTCGGCCAGACGTCGTTGAAGCCGGCCCGGAAGGTGATCGTGTCGAAGGCGTCCGTCGCGTCGTCGCCGAAGACGGGGTACCGCAGTTTGGTCGGCCCGTACTTGCCCTTGAACAGGACGCGGAACGAGTGCTTCTTGTTGCCGGCGCCGCGGCTGGCGCCGCCGACGATGCGAAGGCCGGCGTTCACCTGGAAGGCGGTCGTGCCGTCGGGCTCGATCCATTCAAAGGACGCCGGCCGTTCCCAATTGACCCCGTGCCCGCCCGGGTTGGAATAGATGCCGTTCGACCCGAACAGGTCTTCGACGTCGGCCACGATCGAGAGGGTCGGGATAGAGCGCAGGTCGTCCTTAATCGTGTCGCTGTACCGCGCATCGTCGATAACGTCGGGATCCATCTCGTAGTTGGCGGCGGTGCCGTTCCACGACATGGGGAAGCCGTCCGGGTTGGCCGGCTGCTGGATCACCTGGTCCAGGAAGATGTAGGTCTGCGTGTCGACGTTCGTGAACAGGTAGCCGGGCTTGAACGCCATGGCCCGGAGCGTCGTGGTGGTGGAGATGGGGATGGGGTCCTGATACTCGTCACCGGTCGTCGGGGTGGGCTGGCTGCCGTCGAGGGTGTACCGGATCTCGGCGCCCGACGTGTCGGTGCTGATCGCCACCACGAACGGCGCGTCGTAGAAGCCGCGGTCGATGCTGAACCGGGTATCCGCGACCACCCCGAGGACGCCCGGGATGTTCTCGTCGCCCGGCGTCGGCGTAATGAAGTATTGCTCCTGGATGCTGATGTCGCTCTGTGCGATCAGTTCCGGCGTGATGAGGAAGGTGCCGTCGCCGGCCGCATCGTTCATCGCGTGAATCGTCAGGACGTTCTCACCGCTTTGGAGCAGGTCCATGCGGTCGGTCAGGTCGACGCCCTCGAACAGCACGGCCTGCTCGATGGGCCGGTCCGCCGGGGCCGTCGAGTTCCACTGCGGCACCGGCGGCGCGTTGCCCGAGGCCACCTCGACGCCGTTCAGGTACGCCACGTACCCGTCTTCGTACGCCGTCCGAAGGAACAGTTCCGAGAACTCCAGCGGGTCGATGACCGTGAACGGAATCCGGACGTAGGCCGACGCGCCGACGCCCAGCATGTCGGCCTCAATGTCGGTCTGGAGCAGGCCGGCGGTGCTGGTCGTCGCGGCCATCTCCAGGTCGAACGAGATGTCGGTGCTGGTGCCGGAACTCTGGTGAATCTCGACCGCCAGGACGTTCTCGCCGTCGGTCAGCAGGTCGGTCGGGTCGTTGACGAACTCGGTGTACGGGAAGTACGTCGATTCATCTCCCCCGCCGACGAACGTGATGCCCGTGGTCCGGTAGTCCACGGGGCCGTCGTCGATGTTGTCGCGGAACAGTTCCTGCCCGTTCAGGTAGACCACCGCGCCGTCGTCGCGCATCAGGTTAACCGTCACGTCGCTGATCTGCCACGCGTGCTGCAGGGTGAAGGTGTGCCGGAAATACGTCGTGATGTGCTTGTTCTGATCGTCGTCGCCGTAACTGACGACCGTGGCTTCGTTGTTCTCGCCGTAGCCGAGTTCGCCCTGCCCGGCGGCCCACGACGTGTCGTCGAAGCCTGCGAGGCGCCATCCCGCCCCCTGGTCGGACCCGTCGTCCAGGTACCGCCACACCGACTGCTTCGAGACGAGCGTGACCTCGTCGTCCGGCACGCCCAGGCCGAAGCCCAACCCCGTGGTGGCCGTCTGCCAGGTGCTGTCGTCGTACCCGTTCTGGATCCACGCGAGACCCAGCGACCCGTCGGTCGGAATGTGATACGTGGCGTCGTCGCCCTTCTCGACCAGGCCTGTCTGGCTCTGCACGTCGTAGAGGACGCCGTAGGAGACGTCCTCGAGTTGGTCGGCGAAGTCGAACTCGCTGACGATGTCGGCCTCGGCGGCGCCGGGCTTGACGAGGGCCAGGTAGTCGCCGTCTTTGCTCAGGCGGAAGTTGGTGTGGAGGTCGCCCTGGGGGTCACGCAGGTCGTCGCCGGACGCGAAGACGACCAGGTAGGCGCCCGACTGGAGCGTGGTGGCGGGTAACGTCCACTGGTCCAGGTCCTGCGGGTTGTCGGTCAGGTGCCAGCCGTCCAGGTCGACGGCCGAGGGCGTGGGGTTGTAAATCTCGATCCAGTCCCAGTCGGAGTCCGGATCGGCCGGGTACCACGGCACGCTGTTGTCGGCCAGGAACTCGGTGATGATGGGCGTCGAGTCGAGCAGCAGACGGGGTTCGAGCGGTTCCATGGCCGCAGGCCGCGCGTGCCCCGGCTGGGAGCGGCGGATGCGCCTCGCCTCTCGCTCGGAGTCCGCCATTGAACCTCCCGCACGGGCCGCACGGCGGTGTAGCGTCCCGTTCTCCCCAAGAATAAGGGCAGGGAAGGCACACACACACCCCCCGCCATAGGGCCAGTTTCCCTTGATACTATACGCACAAAACGGACTATTCCAAACCGGAACTTGAGAATACGGCAGCGCCGCAGGGCCTCGTGGCCGGCCGTTACGGGCCTTTCTTGCCCGGAGCGGGGTGAGATCGGTCGTGCGCGGTGGG
>CAZEBQ010000051.1:11018-17617 GCA_964510295.1 uncultured Anaerolineales bacterium
GGATCAGTTCGGCCTCGCCCGCCCTTTGGCCTCGCCCAGCAGGGCAAAGGCGTGCATCAACTTGGCCCCGCGGAAGGTGAAGTCCGGGAACGGGTCGCCTGCGACCGTCTTCCGAGGCCCGCCGGCGTACGCCTTGGGCAGCGGGCAGGTCTCGTCCATGAAGCGGACGTAGGCGAGGCGGGCCTGACGCTCGGCCGCTTCCAGGTACGCCTTATCCCGATACGTCCTGTACCATTGCAGCCGCCGGAGGATCGCCAAGGCGTGCGGCTGGGGCGTGTCGGCCTTGGAAAGGTTCTCGATTGCGGCGAGCGGCCTGGGCCGGGCGTCGCGCCCGCCCTGAAGCAAATCCCGATCGCCGGTCGCCAGAGACGTCTCCGCGTTCTCGAGGGCCTGCTTGAGGTTCTCCTCGCCGAGGTGCAGCCCGGCCAACTCCTCGAACTTGGCCGCCAGGCCGGGATCGGCCTTGCGGATCGTCACGGACAGTTCGGCCGCATGATGAGCCAGACGAATCGACTGCCCCGGCGCCCGCTTGCCGGGGTCCTTGCCCTTGAGGTCGGGATCGAACGTGAACGGCACGAAGCCATACTTGCGCGTCCGCGCGATCTGCGCGTCCAGGACCGTGTTGAGAATCTGCGCCATCTGCTCCTTCACCTCGGCGCTTCGCGCCTTCAGATAGGCCGCAACCCACAAGCGAAAGTGAGCCCCCTGGTGCGCGGGGTACCCCTGGGTGCTGCCTTCGCGCGTGTCCTCGCCCGTGTAGTCACCGTGCCGGCAGTAGATGGCCTTCTCATGGTCCCAGTAGTGGGCGTTCCACACGCCGAGGGCGTACCGCTCCAGGTACGTGGGGCCGTCGGCCTCGGGCGGCGGGAGGGCGGCAAGGAACTCCAGAAACGGCACGCGGTCCTTGATCTCGTGATAGCAGGCGGCGTACAGGTGCTTGCTGGGTCCCGCGAAGTAGGTCGGGCACTCGTGTTCGAAGTCCCAGCCCAGGTGCTCGCCCCACGGGTACAAGTCGGCCGGGCCCATCGTGTGGGTGAACCACCACGTCAGAGCCTTCTCGGCCTCCCGCTTGTACTTGGGGTCGGCGGTGATGCGGCTGAGGTCAATCAGCATGGTGTACAGGTCCTGGTCCTCATACACGTCGCAGCCGAAGACGGTGACCTTGTGCGGCCCCTCGTCGCCGAGGCCGGCGGGGTAATTCAGGCACCGGTTGAAGTGGTACTTGCGGAAAGGCGTCTTCATGTTGCTGACATCGTACGGCGTCGGCCGGTCGAAGTACGGCTGCGGGCCGATCCTCGGTTCCTTTTCCCGCGTCAGCAACACGGCGAACAGCGGACTGTGCACCTCGCCGTATCGGTCGCGGCCGCAGGTCAGCATGCACTCGGCAAAGTCCACAGCGGCTTTGAGGTAATCGACGTCGCCCCCCGCCCGTCCGGCAGGACCAAGAACCGCCACCACGGCCGCCGAGCAAGCGGCCGCCACCGCCAAACGGCGCATCATCGCTGAACCCTCCTGCCCAACCCCGACGTCGACACACCATTCTACGCGAACACCCGGCCCTGCCGCGACCCTCTCCCCACCTTCTCTGAGGTGCACCCGCGTGCTGAAACCGCCGCGCGTCAACCGTTGACAGTACGGCCGCGCGGCGTGTATGCTCGGCGACAGTGGGGCTGCGGCGCAGGACCGTGTGCTTGGCGACGCAGCGGCCGCGACATCCGGGACCTGCCGCAAGGGGGCGCTTTATGATCCGCGTCACGTGTTCCAGGTGCCACACACGGTTCACCACGTCGAACTCCAATGCCGGGAAGACGGGCCGGTGCCCAAAGTGCAACCGGCCGCTGCGGGTGCCGGCGCTGTCATTTGCCACCGTTGCCCCGCGGCCGGTCGAGGCGGCCCCCCCCGCGGCGCCTGCCGCTGCCGGTCAGGCGGCGCCGCAGGCCGGCGCAGCGGCCCAGCCCCCCGCCGCCGAACCGCCCCGCGCGGTCGTCGTGGCCGGAGGGGAAGTCGCAGTGGGCCAGGTGTTCCGATGGATCGGCCAGGGCGTCGTGGCCGGCCTGCGGAACGTGGTTCCGCTGACGCTCGGCCTCGCGATCATGCTCATCCTCGTCACCCTGGCGTGGACACTGTGCGTGGTGCCGGGCGTGTTCCTGGAGCCGCCGCTGGTGGCCGGATTCATTCTCCTGCTCCTGGGGGCCGCCCGGGGCAAGAGCGGGCTCCTTGGGAGGCTGTTCGCCGGCTTCTCCGGCGGCCGATACTGGCGGACCATGGGCGCCATCTGGCTGCTCGGGCTCATCTTTGCGGGCGTCAGCGTACCCATCACGCTGGCGGTGATCCTGATTGGGGCCTCGTCGGTGATGCTGCTGGTGGAGGAAGGCGTGATCGGTCTGCTGGTGCTGGCCGTCGCCCTGCCGGTGGTCTACTCGCCGATGGTGTTCCTGGCGTCGCGGCTGGCGTGGGCCCTGCCGCTGGTCGTGGAGGGCCGGGCCAGGGCGGCGGAATCGCTGGCGGTGAGTTGGCGGCTGACGGGGAAGGTGGCGCGCGGGTTCGGCCTGTTCGTGCAGATGCTCGTCCTCGCGCTCGGCAGCCTCATCGTTTACGCCGCGATGGCGGCGGCGGTCCTCACGCTCCTCGGCCTCGGCGGGTTGGCAGCCGTCTCGGCCGCCGGGCCGGAGATCATCGCCCAGCAGGAGGCGCTCGAGGCCGTCGGAAACATGTCGGCCATGACGGGCGAGACAACGGAAGCCTTCCACGAACGCAGCGTCAGAGAACTGTACCGGCGCATGGGCAAGCCCCTGCCGCCGTCCGGACCCGGTGAGAGCCCGGACGCCTACTGGTATCGCGCGGACAGGGAACTCCGCAGCACCATGGCCGGCGAGTCGCTCGGCGCGGCCGGGGCGATGGCAGCAGCCGGCATCGTGGCAATGACGGCGGCGGGCCTCGCGGTCACCCTCCTGAGCACCGCCCTCGGCGCCGTCCTGGCGATGCCGGGTATAGTAGGCTACCGCGACATGTGCCGCCTGGTGCGGCCGGCGGCAGGTTGAGAGGCTGTAACGCAAGGTGCGCGGCGGGTCTCCTATCCGCGCGGCGGCCTTCCCAGGCCGCCGCTCTCTGCGTGTTGGTACCCGGCCGGATGGTCGCCTGGGAAGGCGACCACCCGGCGTATCCGCTTGCCGACGGGGCGTGCTCGGAGAGCCATGTTGCATCAAGCGCTCGCGACTGCTTTGGCTGCCGCCGCGTTACTTCCGGGAGGCGTGTGCGCCGCCGCCGACTACCCCGTCACGGACACCGAGGTCAAAGCCATCCCGGAGGTCCCGCGGCCGGGGTACCTCGAGCCGTACGTCGACCCCGTCTTCGGCACGCGCGTGACGCGGATCACCGGCGATCCGGGCACGCCGATCCCCGTGGTGGGCGGCGTGTGGGGCGAGGTCGCCCGGCACCACTACTCGAAGGACCAGGCCTGGAACGCCGACGGGTCGCTCCTGATTCTGGACCGGCATCGCGCAAGACCGAACCCCATCTTCCTCGACGGGCGGACGTACCGGCCACGGTTCACGCGCCGGCCGCCGGGCGAGGATCGCTGGCATCCCACGGAGCCCGACCTGCGGATCTTCGTCAAGGCCAACCGGACGGGCGTGTGGAACGTCCGGACGGGCCAGGTGACCGTCGCCGGCACGTTCGAGGGGTACTCGCTTCTGAAGTTCGGCCCCGGCGAAGGCAACCCGTCGAGGGACGGTGCGCGGCTGGCGGTCCTGGCTCAGCGGGGCGGGAAACAGGTCGCCTTTGCGTACGACCTCGTCCGCCGGCACAAGTGGCCCGACATCGACCTGGACGGCGTCGAGGTGGACTGGGTTTCGGTGAGCGCACTCGGCACATATGTCGTACTCAACGGCGTGATCGACGGCGGCCCAGACCGCACGCAGGTGTACGACCTGGAGGGACGGAAGGTCGGCCCCCTCTGGACCAGGTACGGCCGCCCGAGCCACTACGACCTGACGGTGGACGACGCGGGCGACGAGGTGGCCGTCGGCGTGTCGAAATCCAAGCCCGGCCAGGGCCGCCTCATCAAACGGCGCCTGCGCGACGGGGCGGTCACGGTGCTGACGCCGGGCGGGTGGCCCAGCCACACGTCGGCCCGCAACCTCCGCCGCCCGGGATGGGTCTACGCCACCTACCAGGGACGCAGCCGCAACTGGCCGCCCTTCTCGGACGAGATCGTCGCGGTCCGGACCGACGGCAGCCTGCATGTGGAACGCCTTGCCCACATGCACACGCGCCCCGGCGACTACTTCAGCGAAGCCCACGCCTCGCCGTCGCCCGACGGGCGGAAGGTCATCTTTGCAAGCAACTGGGAAGCCGAATCGCGTCGCCCCCTCGCGGCGTACGTCGTTGAACTGCCGGAGCCGAAGTGAACGAATCGCCCGATGCGGCGTGTGCCACGGTATCTCCACCGTCCGGTCCCGGGGCCGGCCGCTGACCCATGCCTTGGCCTCCTCGTAAGCGACGCCGTCGGCGACCTGCGGCATCAGGTGGCGATAGCAGGTCTGCTGGCTCCACCCGGGACGCTCGGGCCCGGCGTGCGTGTCGGTGATGAAGAGGACCCGGTCTTCGTCCTTTCGCGACCTAACTTGTTGGCTACGCCCTGGACCACCTCGTGCGTTTCTGCTTGACAAGAATGCGCAGCAGAAGCTCGGAAGCGCCGTCAGTGTCCCATAGACCGAAATCCGTCCTTCACACTTGATGCACCGATGAGCAGTTGCTCCGCGAAGGCGACCTCGGAGTCAATCTGGTCGTATTTCTGCAATACTGAGAGCAACGCGCTGTTTCCCTTGAGCTGCTCAGCCCTACAGCGCAGCCTGGGTAGCCGGTTGGACTTCCACAGCTCAAGCCCCTTGTCACACAAGACCAACGCCAAACGCCCCTGCAGGGGCGTCTTGTTACACAGCATCTGCGCTGCGACGGCAATCTGCTCTATGCACACATATATGTGCAGCATGAGTGCCTTCTCCACGAGTTCACAAACGCGACAGTTGGGCGATGGCCCGTGCGATCGCCAGGCGGCGGCGCTCGATGGGGGCGGGGTCCTTGGTGAAGGTGGTCATGTCTTTCGTGATCTCCTCCGGCACCTCCAGCAGCGCCGCGAACTCGGCGCGCTTCGACGCATCGAGTCGGCCGCCCTTCTCCCTGAGCAGCCGCCGCAGGATCGCCAGGTACTCGTAATCCTCCAGCCCGTCGCGGAGCATCTCCCAGCGGATGCTGTCGACGGGCCCGTCGAGGACGGGTTCTGCGGGATGGGCGTCGGCGGCGGCCTCGGGCGGGTAGATGAAGCGGCCGTCGCCGTTGCCCCATGGGCGCTTGACCCCCTTGGGCGTCGAGTAGCCGGAGGTCCATCCCATGGGGTCCTCGTACGGGTTCTGCGGACGATTGGCGTCGGGGTAGGCGGCGGTACTGGTCCAGTAGTTGGTCTGCCAGACGAGGATGCCGTTGATCTTCCTCTGCCACGTCTGCCAGAGCCAGACGCGGAGTTCGGTCGCGGGATGGTCGATGAAGAGCGTGCAGTACGGCGCCTTGGGACCGCAGCAGACGTACCACCAGAACCGCTCGCCGCGAGCGCGCCGCTCCTCGGCCCGCTCGTGGTGGTAGTTCGGCGAGACGGGGCACCAGAGGTTCGGGCCGCCGGCCAGGGCCGGTTCCACCTGTTCGGTCAGCATGCGGGTTATGGCCGGGCAGGCCTCCTTGAGTTTCCGGAAGCCGTTCATGACGAACGCGTAATCGCGCGGGGCCGGCTCGTCGAACCAGTAGACGAAGGCGTACGGGAGCCAGCCCTTCTCCTTGAGGTGCGCTTCAAGCGCGCGGCAGTAGTTGGTGAAGGCCGTCTTGTACTCAGGGCTATCCTCGCTGTAGCCGAGCAGGCTGGGTTCGCGGCGCGCGTGGAACGTCCCGCCGCCCATCCCGGGGATGCTCAGGCGGAAGGAGTTGAAGTGACGTTGGTCGATGGCGCGCTGCATCGCGGCATCCCAGGCGGTCCAGTCAAACTGGGGCACGAGCGTATGCTTGCCGTTTTCGCCTTTCGGCCACGTGACCTTCAGCCGGTCCATCGGGGCGGGGTCGTACGGCGAGATGTGATGGGAGGCGAAGTTGGCCCAGTACTTCTCGAGCACCGCGCGACGATCCTCGGGCCTCGTAACCTTCTGATACCGCCAGACGTTTCCGGGCGAGAAGCCGAAGGCCGTCTTGCAGGTCATCCGGCCGGGGAGCGCGAAGTCGAAGACCTCGACCTCGAGCGGCACGTCGGCCGCCCAGCCCTCGGCCTTGAGGTGAACCGTGCCCTTGTACGTGCCCGCCTTCGCATCCTTCGGCACCGTGACGCGAACCCAGAGCGGCTGGTTCTTCATCGCCTCCAGGTCAATCGGTCCTCTGAGCGGCGGCAGGGGATCGGGCCACGGCGCCACACAGCCGGTCGAGTCCGTCGGGCGGGTGACCATGACGTATCGCACTCTGAGGATATCGATGGCTTCGGCGGGAATGACGGCGCCACCGGGGCCTTTGAGCACATCCGCCTTGGCCGTGAGGCCTTTCAGCCCCTTATCGGGCCGGACGAC
>CAZEBQ010000052.1:0-17575 GCA_964510295.1 uncultured Anaerolineales bacterium
AGGGTGGGTGCTCCGCACCCACGCGGCGCACGCGAGATCTCCTCAGCGTGGGTGCGGAGCACCCACCCTACGGCTGCGCTCGCTCGGGGTGGGAGACACTGCGCTCACCGCGCGGTTTCTGCCCTGTCATTTCGACCGAGGTCGCCGCAGCCGGCCTTGCGTCGCCTGCTGCTTCCCCATATGCCCGGTCGCGGGGGGGCGCCCTTGTTTCGGCGCCCTCGGCCGGCAATAATACACGCACGCCGAGGTAGAGAAAGGAAGGGGATATGGCACGAGGCACAGCCCTGGTCGGATGGCTCGCGTTGGCGATTGCGTCGGCGGCCGCCGCGGCACCCCCCGACGCCTGGCTCAAAGCCGAGGTCCTCACGGACCGCACCGCCGTCGCCCAGGGCGACGCCTTCCGCATAGCGGTTGTCCTGGAGATCGACCACGGCTATCACGTCAATGCCAACCCTGCGGCCACTGATTTCCTGATTCCAACCGTGATCCAGCCCGAACCTCACAGCGCCATCACGTGGGGCAACGTCACCTACCCTGCGGGCAGACGGCTGCCGGTGGCGTGGGCCGAGAGCGGCAGCATTTCGGTCTACGAGGGCAAGGCCGTTATTCTGCTCGAAGGCACCGCGACCGGCGATGCGACGACCGGGCCGACAACGGTGCGCCTGAACGTGTCGTACCAAGGCTGCGACGCCGACACGTGCTACCAACCGAACTCGACGGTCCTCGAGAAGACCGTCGCGATCGTCGAGGCAGGGACCGCCACGGTCGAGGCCAACGCGGAGGTCTTCGCGACGGCAGCCAAAGCGGCCGCCCCCGGCCCCGCGAGCGAGGCCCCCGAGATCCGTTTTGAGGGAGAATCCGACCTCGCCTCGTGGTATGAGCGAGGGTTCCTTGCGTATCTCGGCCTCTTGTTCCTCGGGGGGCTGGCGCTGAACCTGACGCCGTGCGTCTTCCCGCTCATCCCCGTGACGATGAATCTGTTCGCCCAGCAGGGCGAGAAGCGGCCGCTGAAGGTCCTGCCGCTGGCCATCGTTTACATGCTGGGGCTGGCCGCCATGTTCACGGCGGTCGGCGTGCTGGCGGCGTTGGCCGGCAAGAGCCTGGGCCTGGTGCTCCAGAGTCCGTGGGGCGTGCTTGGCGTCGTGGCGGTTATGGCTGCGATGATGGCCAGTGCCTTCGGCGCGTTCGAGATTCAACTGCCCTCCGGTGCCATGGGCAAACTGGGTGCCCGGCGGGGTCTGTTCGGCGCCGGCTTCATGGGCCTGGTCATGGGCGCGATTGCCGCCCCGTGTGTCGGGCCGTTCCTGGTCGCCCTGATCGCCTTTATCGCCACGACCGGCTCGGTCGTTCTGGGCGCCGTCTCGTTCTTCGTGACGGGCTTGGGCTTGGGTTTGCCGTACGCCTTTCTCGGCACGTTCACGAGCCTGATCAACCGGTTTCCGCGAGGCGGGGGGTGGCTTATCTGGACGAAGCGTCTGCTCGGGTTGGCGCTGGCGGGACTGATTCTGTACTTCATCCAGCCGTACGTCGCGCCGGCGTTCTTCTGGCCGACGGTGCTCGGGTTGTTCGTGTTTGCAGCGGTCTATCTGGGACTGCTCGAGGGGCAATCGCGGCGGCCGTTCACGAGGCGGTTCTGGGCCGTGCGGATCATCGTGGCCGGGCTGCTTCTCGCCGGAGGCATCGGGTTCTATGCCAGGTACGCCCCGGCTGCGGGGGAACCGGCGACGAGTCCCGCCGCTTCCTCCAGCGGTCCGCACGTCGAGTGGACGCCGTGGCAGGAGGGTGCACTCCGCAAGGCCGCAGCCGCCGCAGAACCGGCCCTCCTCTACTTCGGAGCCACCTGGTGCATCGAGTGCCGCACCTGGAAGGCACGCATCTTCACGAACCCACAGGTCGTTGGGGCGAGCAAGGGCCTGGCCCGCATCTACGTGGATATGAGCAAGGCGCCCGAAGGGGCGAAACGCGAGTTCAGCGACACCTACCGCGGGACGAACCCGCCCGCCGTCATCGTCTTCGGCCGCGACGGTCGTGTCATCACGGCCTACCGCGACCCGCCGTCGGCCCAAGCGTTCGTTGACGTGCTGAAACAGGCATCTTCGCCGACCATGCCCCAGCCGCATTGACGGCAGCCGCCGCATGGCAGGGTCATCGATCGGCTGGTGCAGGCCGACAAGCAGGGGCCCTGCGTCACTTGTCTTGCGCTGGCGGGTGGCCTAAGCGGTCTTACGTAAGTCTTGCGCGGTGGGTCTCCGTACCCACCGCGCTTGCGACCGCCATATCGCGGCGGGTACGGAGACCCGCCGCGCATCAACCGCAAAAAACTTACCTGACCCCGCTTAGCCACGCTTGCGTGGCCATGCGCGTCCATGCCGGAGCAGCAACATGGCCACGCAAGCGTGGCCATGCCACCCGTTGAGAAGCAGGGCCCTGCGGTTGCTTGCCCCGGGCCGGGCACGTGGTTAGAATGGCGAGACCATCGCGACAACGCTGCGTTCCGCACGGCGCCCGGTGGGGCGGACAGCACACGGGGGGAGTATGGCGACCAAGTACAAGGTCCTGATCGGCATCGTCCTGTTCGGCGCCTTTGTCGTGACGCCGGCCGTCACGTTCCTGGCCATGTACTCGACCGACGAACCTCCCCACGACGCCAGCGACCTGCGTCTGACCCTCCCCGACGTGCCCGACCACCTGAACGCCTACCCGCTGTTCGTCGAGGCGGGTGCGAAGGCCTATTGGCCTGAGGATGGCACCACCCCGGTCTCCGTCGCGCCGGAGGGCAGCCCGGACACCGAGCACCTGAC
The DNA here is from genome assembly GCA_964510295.1 of uncultured Anaerolineales bacterium. Classification (GTDB taxonomy): domain Bacteria; phylum Planctomycetota; class Phycisphaerae; order FEN-1346; family FEN-1346; genus JAUVZF01. The sequence continues at coordinate 2,802 of CAZEBQ010000052.1, forward strand.
CGACTCCGAGAAACTCGACCGGATGCTGGAAGGCGGGCCGTGGGACGCAGCGCTGGCGCGCCAGGTCCTTGACCGCAACCGCGAGGCCCTCGCCCTCTTCGAGAAGGCCATGGCCCGGCCACACTGCCGGTCCCCGAAGTTGCGCTCCTACGAGGAGCTGCCAAATGTATACCCGTCATGCCAGATCGGCAACATCCTCGCAATCCGCAGCGGGCAGGAACGGGCGGACGGCTCACTTGAGCTCGCTCTGGACACCGCAATCACCCATGTGCGCTTCGCGGATCGCCTGGAACGTGCGAAGGGTTCCCTGATGTGCTACTGGGTCAGCCAGGGGGTCAGGTGGACGGGATACGCCCAGATCAGAAGGCTGGCGACGGAGGCGACGTTGCCCCCGGCCACGTGGCGGGACTGTGCCGTCTGCCTCGGTGCGCTTCCCCCGGCACCGGAGGCATTGGCGGACGCGTTTCGTGTGGAATACGGAATGAGCGCCAACATTGCTGACGGCCTGAGGAGCGGCAAACATGACCCGAAGGAGGTCTACGGCTTCGTGACTCCCTTCCTGCCCTATGCCCTGCACGTGAACCGCACGAAGCACCTGATGGCCGACGCTGCGCGCAAAGGCATCGACGTAGCGGGCCAACCCTACTGCGAGGCGTTGCCCGAGATCGAAGCGTGGCGGAAGGGCCTTAGCACAACGAGGTCGGCGTCCTGGCTGCCGCGTGAGTTCCGTCCGAACGCCCTCGGTTTGGCTCTGTTCGAGTACATATCCGCAGATTATGAATCCGTGATGAAGACCCGATGCCACCTCGCCGTCTCGCACGCCGTCACCCAAGCCATGCTGGGACTGAAGGCGTACAAGACACAGCACGGCTGCCTGCCGCAGACCCTCGACGACTTGGTGCCCGAGTACCTCAAGGCCGTTCCCATCGATGCCTTCGACGGCAAGCCGATACGGTACGACCCGGCGAAACGGATCCTCTACTCGGTCGGCAAAGACGGCGCCGACGACGGGGGCCTCTCGCAGGAGGAAGGGCAGGCATGGTGGAAGCGCGAGTTCCCCGACGCGGTGGAAGACGCTTCGCCGCCGGACCGCAACGAGATGCCCGACCCGAGTTACACCATCGATTTCTGACGAACACCGGCACCGCCCGGGCGTACGGTATGACGGAGGCGAACGGTTCCGCGTTGCAGCGCTGGCGCCAGGCGTGGTATACTGAAATTGGTATGATAGGGCGCAAGCGCCACCGGCATCCCGAAACGATGTCGCACACGTGAACCGAGCCGCGAGCGAGGGCGCAGCCATGACCGGACGGACGAACCACGAGGGCGCCGTCTCGCACCTGCGGGTCCGGTTGGCGTGCGTCCTTTTCCTGGGGTACCTGCTTCGCCTTCTGGCCGGCTGGTGCTTCGCGTGGGGTCTGGCCGCGCTGGTGCTGCGCGCCGTGTGGGGCGTCTCGTCTTGGCCGCTCGTGTGGGGCCTGGTGGGACTGGCCCCGGCGGTGGCGGCGGCGGTGGTGCTGGCGATCCGTCGGACGCCGTCGCGGGCGGCGGCCCGGGCGGTCCTCGACCGTTCGAGCCGCGGGGGCGGCCTCGTGATGGCCGGGGCCGAAGTCGCCCTGGGCGCGTGGGAGGCTCAGGGCCCTCCGCTGACGGAGCCGTCGCTGGCGTGGCGGAGCCGGCCGGTGCTCGTGCTGACTGCGGCGGCCGCCGTGTTCCTCGCCTTCAGTTTCGCCGTGCCGCAGCGGTACGTGGGGGTGGCGGTGGCCCGTCCGTTGAACACCGAGGACGAGGTTGCCGGCCTGCGCGAACAGATCGAGACCCTCCGCCGGGAAGAGATGCTCCAGGAGGAGGACGCGCGGGAACTGGAGCAGGCCCTCGAGAAGGCCGCCGCCGAAGCCACCGCCGACGACCCCGCCAAAACCTGGGAAGCCCTCGACCATCTGGAAGACGCCGTGACTGACGCCGCCGCCGACGCCGCCGAGCAGGCCTATCACCAGACCGAGGCCCTCGCGAAGGCCGAGTCGCTGGCCCAGGCCCTGGCCGCCGACGCCGACGCCCTCGACACGACCGCCACGACCGCCGCCATGAAGAAACTGGCCGACCTCCTCGACGAGGCCGCCAAGGAGAACGAACTCCTCCAGGCGAGCGCCGGCTGCGACGCCGCCGCGTGCCGGTCCGGGGGCCTCGGACGCGAGGCGATCCTGGAACTGGCGTCGCGCCTGGGTCTCTCGAAAGAGGCGATCGCGTCGCGTCTGGCCCGGCTGGTTGAGGCCCGCCTGCTCGACGGCGAGGCGCTCGACCTGGCCGAGATGCTCGGCCAATGCAACGCCCAGGGGCTGGCCGAGTTCCTGGCCGCCGCCGCAGGCCAGGGCGTCCCGATCGAAGGGATCATCGACGAGTGGCTGGAGGCCGAGTACGGGTACGGCTTCGGCGGCATCGACCGCGGCCGTGGCGATGCTCCCATGGTCCGCGCGCCGCCGGCCAGCCCCGAAGGGACGGACTTCCTGGAACAGGCGCTGCCCCCCGCGACCGTCGCCGACCTCAAGCAGAGCCGACTGCTGGGCGTCAGCGCCGGCGCGCCGACGGTCGAGACCGACGCCGAAGCGGGCGTCTCCGGCGCGCTCGAAGGCGCAGCGCGCGGCGGGGGATCGGCCTACACCCACGTCGTTCTGCCGAAGCACAAGGCAGCCGTCCGACGGTACTTCGAGAGAGACGCTACCGGCGCCCCCGAGGCGCCCGCACCGAGCAACGGGGCCTCCCCATGACCGAAACGCCGACCGTGCTGCAGCCGGAGGAGTTGCGCCCGGCGACCGACCTGGCCACCAAGACGCTCGAACAACTCGGCCGCATCCTTCTCGGCCAGACCGACCTGCACCGGATGGTGCTCGTCGGCATCCTCAGCCGCGGGCACATTCTTCTGGAAGGCGTGCCCGGCGTCGGCAAGACGGCGCTCGTCAAGGCGTTGGGGGCGATCCTGAACCTTCCGTTCGGCCGGGTCCAGTTCACGCCCGACCTGATGCCGGCCGACATCGTGGGCACACACATCCTGCAGCAGACGGCCGCCGGCGAGCGCGAGATGGTCTTCCGCAAGGGGCCCGTCTTCACGAACATCCTGCTGGCCGACGAGATCAACCGGGCCTCGCCCAAGACGCAGTCGGCCTTGCTGGAGGCGATGCAGGAGGGGGCCGTGACCCTCCTGGGCAACACCCGCCCGCTGCCGGAGCCCTTCTTCGTGCTCGCCTCGCAGAACCCGATTGAACTGGAAGGCACCTATCCGCTGCCCGAGGCCCAACTCGACCGGTTCCTGCTGAAGTTGCAGGTCCTCGGCGCCGAGGTCGAGGTGCTCGACGAGATCATCTCGACCCGCCGCCGCGGCGAGCCGCCCGAACCCACCTGGTCGATGTCGGCCGATGAACTGGCGTCGCTCTTCGCCGTCATGGACCGCATGTACCTGCCGCACGCCGTCTCGCGGTACGTCTCGCGTCTGGTGGCGGCAACGCACGCGGGGGCGGCCGAGGCCACCGACCGCGTCGGCGCCTACGTCTCGTACGGCGCCTCGCCGCGCGCCGCCATCGGGATCGCCGAGGCGGCCCGGGCCGAGGCGCTCCTGGCGGGCCGGCCGACCGTCGGATTCGAGGACGTGCGGACCGTGGCGCCGGCCGTCCTGAATCACCGGATCATCCTCAACTACAAGGCCCGCTTCGACGGCGTCGATACGGTCGCCGTCACCGATGAACTGCTCGATTCGCTCGACGAGGCGGAACTTGACCTGCCACGCGACGTGCAGGTCGCAGGGGAGGCCGACGAGTGACCGGCACCGTCGAGCCCGGCAACACCGGCTGGCGCGTCGCGGCGGCCCCGTTGGCGGCACTGGTGGCCGTCGCCTTGGCGGCGACCGCCCGCGCCGCCGTACCGCCCAGCGCCGGCGACATCCTCGTCCACGCCGTCCCGAGGCCGGCGGTCGAAACGACCCACGGGTACGTCGAGTACCGGTTCACGGTGCGGAACACCTCGTCGGAGCACACCCACCGCGTCACGGTTGCGCTGCCGAGCGAGTCCGACTACAGTGGCGGGCTGCTGGGGCGGGTCTCGCGGACCGCCCTCGTGGGGCCGAACACAGAGAAGACCCTCTCGCTCGTCCAGTTGCCGCTGTACATGGACGGCGGGGGTGTGAGCGTCTACGTCGACGGTGAGCAGGGAGAAGGTGTCCACCTCTCGATCCCGTCGCACGGCGTGGGGTACCACCACGCCGACCCGGACGAGATCAAACGCGTCATCCTCGTCAGCCGCGGGGCGCCGCGCGTCTCGCACCTGTTCCACTCCGAGCGTTTCAACTTGGTGACGGCCCGGAACGACGTGCGGTCATGGAGCCCCAACTGGCTGGCCTACTCATGCTGCGACGGGCTCGTGGTCTCCGGCCGCGAGGTGGACCTCATGCCGCCGGGGGTCCGGCTGGCGCTCGCCCGGTACGTCGAGTGCGGCGGCTCGCTGCTCGTGATGGGCCGGCCGAAACGCCCGCTCGCCCTGGCGGGGGGCGCGGGTCCGGTCGTAGCCGGCGGCGGGTACGCGGCGTTTGGCCGGCGCCTGGTGGGTCCTGAGTCCGGCAGCACGGACGCCGTCACCCGTTTCTGCGGTGCGGCCAACAAGACGTACCACCCGTGGGAAGACCTCTCGGACGTTCTGCAGGCCCATGCGCGGTTCCCCGTCGTCGAAAGCATCAACGTACCGGTCCGCGGGATGCTGGCCCTGATGCTGGTGTTCGTGATCGTCATCGGGCCGGTGAACATTCTGGTCCTGGCCCGCAAGAAACGTCGGATCTGGCTGTTCGTGACGGTGCCGGCGGCGTCGCTGGTGACGTGCGGCCTGGTGTTCGGGTACTCGATCTTCTCCGAGGGTATCCGTGGCCGGTACCGGACGCTCTCGCTGACCGTGCTGGACGAGAACGTCGGCCGCGCGACGACCATCGGGTGGACGGCCTTCTACTCGCCGCTGACGCCGCGGAGTGGCCTCCACTTCTCCCTCCAGACGGAACTGACGCCCCAGATCTACGACTACCGCGACTTCATCTACTCCTACCGGAGCCCACAGGACTCCGGCGTCCACCGCACCGTGAGCCTGACCGAAGACCAGCACCTGGCCGCCGGGTGGGTGCGGGCCAGGGTGCCGGTGACCTTCAAGTTCCGCCGGAGCGAGGACCGGCGCGAGCGGCTGACCGTCCGGCGCGACGCCGACGGACCGGTCAGGGTTGTCAACGGTCTGGGCGTGCCGGTTCGGCGTCTCGTGCTGGCCGACGAGCAGGGGGCGCTCCACGAGGCGGCGGACGTCGCACCCGGGGCCGAGGCGACGCTCACCTCGCGGCGGGGCGAGCCCCAGGGGCGGGCGCTTCGCACGATCTACACGCGGGGCTGGCTCGGCGCCGCACGCGACCTCCGACGGACGCCTGAGACGTACCTGCGGCCGGGCATGTACGTGGCGTTTCTCGAGGAGAGCCCCTTCGCGGAGAAGGCGCTCGCGGGCGCCGTGGCGCAGCGGTCCGAGGCCATTGTGCTCGGCATCTCGAAACGGAGCGACGATGCACGTTCGCGTTGAGAACCTGACACGCCACTTCGGCCGCACCCGCGCCGTCGACGGCATCTCGTTCTCCTTCGAGAGCGGTCACATCGTCGGCTTCGTCGGACCCAACGGCGCAGGCAAGACCACCACGCTGCGCATCCTGGCGACCGTGGACGAACCGACCTCCGGCGACGCCTTCATGGACGGCATCTCGGCGGTCGAGGACCCCGAGAAGGCCCGCCATCTGGTCGGGTTCATGCCCGACCAGGTGCCGGCGCACGGTGACATGACGGTCCACGAGTACCTGGACTTCTACGCCCGGGCGTACGGCATCCGCGACCCGCGCCGGACGCAGATCGTCGGGAGCGTCGAGGAGTTTGCCGGTCTCGGCCAACTCCGCGACAAGACGGTGGTCGCGCTCTCGAAGGGGATGAAGCAGCGGATCAGCCTGGCGCGGGCCATCGTGCACGACCCCGCGGTGCTGCTTCTGGATGAGCCTGCGGCGGGGCTCGACCCCCGGGCACGCATCGAACTGAGGGAACTGCTGCGGCTGCTGGCCGACCAGGGCAAGGCCATTCTCGTCAGTAGCCACATCCTGACGGAACTCTCGGAGATCTGCGACGACGCCGTCATCATCGAGCGCGGCAAGATCGTCGGGGCCGGCACGGTGGACGACCTGCTGACCCGCGACACGAGGCGGCGGCTGGTCCGCATCCGCACCCTCGCCTCGCTCGAAGACCTGCTGAAGGCCGTCATCCAGATACCGGGCGTTGACGACGGGCGCATCGACGGCCGGTGCGTGACGGTGACCGTCGACGGCGACGAGAGCGCCTGCCGGACGATCCTCGCCACGCTCGTCCGCCAGGGTGTCCCGGTGGTCGAGTTCACGCACCAGAGGGCCGACCTCGAAGACGTTTTCATGAGCGTGACGAAGGGGCAGACCCAGTGAGCGGTTTCGGGGCCATCATCGGCAGGCTCAGCGACCGGGTGAACCCCATCGTGGTCAAGGAGTTGCGCCAGGCGGTGCGCAGCCGCATCGTCACCGGCATCTTCATCTTCTTTCTGGTCGTCCAGTTCGCGATCGTGGCGTTGGCGTTGTTGCTGGACGACTCGGCCGCGACGAGCCTGTCGGCGGGGCGCAGCCTCGCGGCGGCCCTCTACTCGTTCATGATGTTCGTGTGCATCGTCTTCGTGCCGATCTACTCGGGTTTGCGGCTGGCGTGGGAGCGGTCGGACGCGCGGCGCGACCTGATGTTTGCGACGACCATCAGCGCCGGGGCGATCGTCCGCGGCAAGATGCTGACGGCGGCGATGATCGTCGCACTCATCTACAGCGCCTGCGCGCCGTTCATGGTCTTCACGTACCTGCTGCGCGGCATTGACCTGCCGACCATCTTTGCGATGCTGGGCCTGGGGGCGCTGTACATCCTCGGGGCGGTGCAGTTTGCGTTGTTCCTGGCGTGCATTCCCACCAGCCGCGTGGCCAAGATCTTCCTGGGCCTGTTTGGGCTCGCCGTTATCCTGTCGATGGTCGGCTCGACGGCGGCCACGTTCGGGATGATGATGGCCGGCCCGTCGTTCTTCTTCGGCGGCGGGGGGCCGTGGGGGTATTGGGGTGCCATTGTGTCTGGGTTGGCCTTGTCGGCTCTTGCGATCGGCTGGGTGCACTTCGTGTCGGTCGCGATCCTTAAGCCGCCCTCGGCCAACCGGATGCTGCCCGTGCGGATTTACGTGACGGCCGTGTGGCTCGTGGGCGGGGTGGTGGCGGTCGTCTGGTCCATCCTGGCGCTCGATGGAGACCCGATCGAGGCCTGGGCGATGCTCTCTACCTTCTTCTTCGCCGGGGCGCTGCTCGTGGCGGTCAGCGAGCGCGAGACCTGGGGCCCGCGTGTGCGGCGGCGGATCCCGAGGTTCCTCCCGGCCCGGGCCGTTGCGTTCCTGTTCTTCTCGGGGGGGGCGGGCGGCGTCTTGTGGACCTCTCTGATTCTGTGGCTTACCCTGCTGGTCGTCTCTCTGATGGGGATCTACCACCCCGCGCTCTTGGCCGATTGGCGCGAGGGTCTCCAGATCTGCGGCGGGATGGCGTTGTACGGCATGGCGTACGCGCTGACGGCCGGTCTGGTGCGGCGGCTGCTGGTGCGGTTGGGGGCCCGGTTCCCGCACTACTACACGTGGGTTCTGGCTCTGGCCCTGGCGACGTTCGGGTCGGTCGCCCCGCTGCTCGTGTTCCTGGTCCTGACCTACGGGTCGAGAGACTGGTCGCGCCTGATGCTGGGGGCCTCGCCGCTGACGTACCTGAACCCGGTCTACCTGAACGAGAGTGCCGGCCGCGACGCGCGGCTGGTGTTTGTCGGCCTCTGGGCGGCCGTGGTGACGGCGGCGTCGACTCCCTGGTTCGTCCGCCAGGTTCGAGCGTTCCGTCCGCTTCGGTCCGAGCCCGCGCCGGCGCCCGACGGTGCACGCCATGGATAGGCCCGCCCGAGACTACCTGCTCGCCGGCAAGCGCGCCGGCGCCCGCTACGCCATGGCCGCACCCAAGGGCGCCCCGCTGGGTCCGACGGGCACCCATCTGGCGAACCGCCCGGGCAGCAGCCTCGAGTTCATGGACCACCGCGCCTATCAGCCGGGCGACGACCTGCGGCGCATCGACTGGGCCGCTTACGCGCGGACCGACCGCCTCTCGATCAAACTCTACCGCCAGGAGATCAACCCGCGCGTCGATATCCTGGTGGACGGCTCCCGGTCGATGGACCTGGAGGGAACGGCCAAGGCCGAGGCGACGCTCGGCCTGGCGGCGCTGTTGGCGACCGCCGCCGACCGAGCCGGCTTTGCCCACCGCGCGTGGATCGGGGCCGAGGCGTGGCAGGCGGTGCCGAACAGCGCGGCCGACCCCGCTGCCTGGGGGACCGTCGCGCTCGACTCGGCGCGAAACCCCGGCGAGGCGGTCCTGGGCGGACCGCTGCGTCTGGCGCCGCGCGGCATGCGGTTTCTGATCTCGGACCTGTTGTGGCTGGGTGACCCGGCGGCGGTCGTGGCGCGGCTGGCCGACGAGGCCACACGCGTCGTCATTCTCCAGGTGCTGGCCCGCGACGACGCCGATCCGGCGCAGTCGGGCAACACGCGGCTGGTGGATTGCGAGACACGCCAGGAGCGGGAGGTGTTCGCCGACGCCGGCGCCGTCGAGCGATACCGCCATCGCCTGAGCCGGCACCAGCAGCACTGGCACCGCGCAGGCCGGCAGGTGGGCGCCCTCCTGACCACCGTTGTGGCCGAGCAGTTAATCGAGGGGGAATGGGAACTGGAGGACCTCGTGGCCGCAGGGGTCCTTGAGGTGAGCGACCGGTGATCGTCACGCTGCCGTGGGCATTGCTGGGGATGTTGGCGTTGCCGGCCCTGGCCGCCATCTACCTGCTTCGCAGCCGGTCGCGGCCGCTTCAGGTATCCAGCCTGATGCTCTGGGTGGACGCCACCCGGGCCCACGAGGGCGGGCGGATCCTGAAGACGCTCCACGTGCCGCTTCTGCTGGTTCTGGAACTGTTGGCGGCGGCGCTGCTGGTTCTGGCCGCGACCGACCCGCGGGTGCAGGCGGGCGGCGCCGGGCCGCTGATGATCGTCCTGGACGATTCGTTCTCGATGCAGGCCGGCGGCGAGGAGTCGCCCCGAGGCCGGACCGTCCGGGCCGTCGAGCGTCTGTTGGCCGACGAGCCCGGCACGCCCGTCCAGTTTCTGGTGGCCGGACGCGAGCCCCAACTGCTGGGCGAGCGGGTACGCGGCGCGGCGCGTGCGGCCGAGGTGCTCGCGCGGTGGGAGTGCCTGTCGCCGACCTCGGCGCTCGAGCCGGCCCTGGCGCTGGCGGCCCAGATCGGCGGGCCCCACGCCCGCATGCTTGTCATGACGGACCACGCTCCGGCCGACCCCGACGTCCGGGGCCGCCTCCTCTGGCGGGCCTTCGGACGGACCCGCTCGAACCTGGCCATCGTTCACGCCGCCCGGTCCACCGACCCGGCCCGCGACCGGTGCCTGGTCGAGGTGGCCAACTTCGCGAAAGGGTCGCGGCAGGTGACGGTCTCGGTGCGGCACGAGGGGACCGACTGGTCGCCGGCGCGGCGGGGGGTTGCGCTCGGGCCGGGAGGGCGTCAGGCGGTCTGGTTTGATTTGCCGCCGGGGAGCGGGCTGGTCCGGGCCGTCCTGCCGGACGACGCCCTCGCGTTCGACAACGAGGCCGCCCTCCTGCCGCAGGAGACCACGCCCGTCCGGGTCCGGTTGGCCGTGTCGAACGAGCCGCTCGCGGGTGCGATCCGGCGTGGCCTGGCCGCCGCCGGCCGTGCACGCATCACGCCGCGCGGTCCTCACCTGGTCATCACCGACCGTGCGCCGGCCGAGACCGTGCCGCCCGAAACCTGGACGGTGCAGATCGTTGTGGATGCCGAGGCCGAGGCGTTCGTCGGTCCGTACGTGCTCGACCGGTCGCACCCGCTGTGCGCGGGGCTCGACCTGGGAGGGGTGATCTGGGCGGCCGCCAAGACGCCGCCGCTGCCGGGCACGCCCGTCATGTCGGTCGGCAACGTGGCGCTGGTGACCGAGACGCGCCGCGGCGACGAGGGGCGTCACCTTCGTCTTCGCATCCAGCCGGACCTGTCGAACCTGGGGCGGTCCACCAACTGGCCGGTCCTTGTGTGGAACCTTCTGGCGTACCGTGCGGCTCACCTGCCGGGCCTGGAGCGGGTGAACGTGCGGTTGGGGTCGACCGTGGCGTTGGTTCTGCCGGCCGACGTGCCGGAGGTGGAGGTTTTCTCGCCCGACGGTCGGACCCGCCGGTCGGCCGTCCACGGGCGGCGCATCGCGGTCGAGGCGACACGCCTCGGCCTGTACGAGGTGCGCAGCGGCGGCGCGACGCACCGGTTCGCCGCCAGCGCCCTGGCGCCGAGCGAGTCGGACCTCGTGGCGTGCGCGGCCGGCGAGTGGGGACAGTGGGACCGGGACGACGCGGCCCGGAGCGGGCTGCGTCCGCTGGCGTGGATCGCGATGCTCGCGGCGTTGGGCGTCTTCGTGACGCACCTGGCGCTGGCCGGCCGGTCGGTGAAGGAGCGGACCCCGTGACGCTGAGCCAGCCAGGTTGGCTGATTCTGCTCATCCCGCTGGCGGCGGCGATGTGGTGGTGGCGACTGCCGTCGCGAGGGCTCCAGGTGCTGCGCGCCGTGGTCCTGGTGCTGGTGCTTCTGGCGTTGGCGGGTGCGGCGGTCCGGCTGCCCAGCCGCGCGGGCACGGTTGTGGTGGTGGCCGACCGCAGTGCGTCGATGCCGCCCGACGCCGCCCGGGCCCAGACCGAGGCCATCGGTCTGCTCGCAGGCGGCCGCGGGGCTCACGACCGGCTGGCGGTCGTCTCGTTCGGGCGGCGGGTGGTGGTTGAGGCGGCGCCCGAGGGCGAAGGGTTCTCGGAGTTCGCCGGCGACGTGGACCCGGACGCGTCGGACCTGGCGTCGGCGCTGCGGACCGGACTGGGACTGATCCCGGCCGAATCGCCGGGACGCCTGCTGGTGCTCTCAGACGGCCGATATACGGGGGCGGACCCGCTGGCGGCGGCGTCGCGCGGCGCGGCCCGGCAGATCGCCATCGACTACCGTGCGATGCGCCGGCCGGCGGCGGGGGACCTGGCCATCGCCAGAGTCGGGGTGCCGCTGTCGGTCGCGCCGGAGGAGGCCTTCCTCATGCACGCCTGGGTCCGCGTCCCCGTCCGGCAGACGGTCCGCTACGAGTTGCGGCGCGGCGGGACGACGGTCCTGGCGGGCGAGAAACGTGTTGAGTCCGGCACGACGTGCCTCTCGTTCCGCGACCGCGCAACCGGCGCCGGCACGAGGGCCTACACGCTGCACGTCGAGGGCGCCCCGGCCGACCCGGTACCCGAGAACAACCGGGCCCGGTCGCTCGTGACGGTGCGCGGGCCGAAGCCGGTGCTGGTGGTCACGGCGTCGGACGGGTCGGGCCTTGCGCGTCTGCTCGAGGGCGGTGGGATGAACGTGGATTCGCGCACGCCGGCCCGGTGCCGCTGGCGGCTGGAAGACCTCGCCCGGTACGCCGGTGTCGTGATCGAGAACACCCCCGCCGGCGACGTCGGCGACAACGGCATGAGGCACCTGGCGGCCTGGGTGAAGGAGGCGGGCGGGGGACTCATGATGACGGGGGGCAAACACGCCTACGGTCCGGGCGGGTATTTCCGCTCGCCGCTTGAGCCGATCCTGCCCGTCTCGATGGAACTGAGGCGGGAACACCGCAAACTGGCCCTGGCCATCGTCGTGGCGCTCGACCGGTCCGGCAGCATGGGGATGACCGTGCCCGGCGGCCGCACGAAGATGGACCTGGCGAACCTGGCGGCGTCGGAGGTGGTCGGCCTTCTGTCGGGCCTCGACGAGTTCGGGTGCGTGGCGGTGGACTCCTCGCCGCACATCATCGCGCCGCTGGCGCCGGTGACCGACAAGGCGACGGTCCAGCGTCGGATTCGCCACATCGGCGCGATGGGCGGCGGGATCTTCGTGTACGAGGCCCTCTCGACCGCCGCCCGGATGCTCCTGAAAGCCGAAGCCGGAACACGCCACATCATCCTGTTCGCCGACGCCGCCGACTCCGAGGAGCCCGGCGCCTACGTGGCCCTTCTCGCCAACTGCCGCAAGGCCAACGTCACCGTCAGCGTCATCGGCCTGGGGACCGCCGGCGACGTGGACGCCGACCTTCTGAAAGACATCGCGTCGCGCGGCGGGGGGCGGTGCATGTTCACCGAGAAGCCGCATGAACTGCCTCGCCTGTTCGCCCAGGACACGTTCGTCGTCGCGCGGAGCACGTTTCTCGATGGGGTGACGCCGGTGCGTACGACGGGCGGCATGGCGTCGCTGGCGGGGCGAACGTTCGCCGGCATGCCGGCCGTCGGCGGGTACAACCTTTGTTATCTGCGCCCGGGCGCGAGTCTGGCCGCCGTCACGGTCGACGAGTACAAGGCGCCGCTGCTGGCGGCGTGGCCGGCCGGGGCCGGGCGGGCCCTCTGCTACACCGGCGAGGCCGACGGCCAATACGCGGGTCCCCTTGCCGCATGGAACGACGTGGGTCACTTCTTCACGAGTCTGGTTCGGTGGACGGCCGGCCGGTCGCAGGAACTCCCCGGCAGCATGCTCCTGGCTCAGGAGATGGGCGACGGTCTCTGCACGGTGACGCTGCACCTGGACCCGGACCGCGCGTCGCTGCCGTTCAGGGGGATGCCGACGGTGACGACGCTGCGCGGCCGTCCGGGCAGTCCGCCGCACGCGTCGCATCAGGAGATGGCGTGGGTCTCGACGGACGCGTTGCAGGTGGATGTGCCGCTGGGCGGTGAGGAGACGGCCCTCTCGTCGGTCGAGGTGCCGGGGGTGGGTCGGCGCACGCTGCCGCCCGTCTGTGCGCCGTACTCGGCGGAGTTCAGTCCGGCCGACCCCGATCGGGGTACGAAGACGCTGGAGCGTCTTGCCCGTGCCACCGGGGGCGTGCAGCGTGTGGATTTGGGTGGCACGTGGTCGGCGCTGCCTGCGCTTCCTCGGCGTGTGGCGTTGGCGCCTTGGCTGTTGCTGGCGGCGGTTTCCCTGTTTCTGGCGGAGGTTCTCGAGCGGCGGACCGGGGTGTTCGCGGCGGCGGTTGGCGCCGTCCGGTTTTGGCGCAAGGCCGAGGCCCCCGAGGCCGACGAGGCTGCCCCGCCCCGCCCCCGCACGCGCACGGGACGCCGGCGGCGCCGATCTCGCCGCGAGGCAGAGAAAGCGGTGGAGCAAGAGGTGGCGGCGGCGCAGCCCCCGGCCGACATCGGCGAGACGCTCCGCCAGGCGCACCGGCGCGCCCAGGACCGGACGCGCCGCCCGGGGCCTTGACCGGCGTGCGTTACCGGCGTGGTTGTTTTTCCACCCACCAGGCCTTCCATGCGGCGAGGGTGGCGGTGCGTTGGGTGGGGTCGGCGGCGGGGTCGTAGGGCAGGTCTTTGCCGGTGAGTTCGGCGAGGGCCCCGCAGATGCGTTGTCGGGCGGATTCGCCGGGCCGGTCGAGGGCCTTGACGAGGGCGCCGAGGACGACGGGCGAGCGGTTCTTGGATTTGCCGAGCATTTTGGCGGCCACGCCGCGGACGCGCTCATTCGGGTCGGCCAGGAGGGCGACGAGCCGCTTGATGTTGGCCTCGCTCGCGTGGGCGGCGAGGACCTCGGCGGCGGTTCCGCGTGCGCGCGGGTCGTCGCTTTCGAGGCCCGCCTTCAGGATCTCCTCCGGCACACTGCCGCGATGGACCATGAAGCCGAGCAGCGTCCACGCCGCTAGACGCGACGTTGCATCCGACGCATTCACCTTCGCAAGAACCGCCTTGTCCAGCCGGTCGCTTCTCTGCTTGACGCCGTGATAGGCCACGACGTAGCGGATGTCATCGGCCGGACCGTCGAGCAGTTTGATGAGCGCGCGGGCGGAGCGCGGGTCGTGGATGTCGGCCAGCGTGGTCGTCAGCCACAGCCTCGCGTGCAACGGCCGGTCAGTCTCGAAGGCCGCCTTCAGGACGTGTGGCAGGACGGTCTTGCCGAGTTGGACGCACGTGTTGTGCGCCTCCTTGCCGGCCCACGGGCCGCGGTCGAACTGTTTCATGAGGTCCGAAAGGAACTTCTCCCGGGCGTCGGGTTCGAGCGAGGCCACATCGGGCGGGGCGATGGTGATGCCGAGGGCGCCGGACGTCACGAGGGTCGGTCTTTCGCCTTCGTGGGGCAGGCAGAGGGTGAACTTGGCCATTGCATGCCCGGTCTCCAGCCGGTCGTTCAACTTGCCTGCGGGGCCGGGCAGGTGGGTGTCGGTCTTGCCGGAGACGTAGGCCGTGAGCAGTTCGCGCGCCACCCGGGACGAGTAGACGTTGGCTGTTGAGAGGTCGAAGGGCCCCAGCGAGACCGGGGCTTGGCCGGCCAGTTCGGCGGGCCACGCGGCGCGGGCGGCGTCCATCGGGACCTTCTCACTGTAGTAGGCGCGTTTGCTGTCGCCGAGATTCTGGACGATGAGGATCCAGCCGAAGGCCTTCCCGGCAGGCGGGAGGCCGACCGTCCGGCCGCCGGCGCTCCGCAACAGGAGCCGAAAGCGAAACGTCCCGCCGACCGCGGGGCTCCCCTCGAGGGCGAGCGCCGTCTGCATGCCGGCCGCAGGGGCGCCCCACGGAAGGGCCTCGACGTCGACGCCGGACGCGGTCG
>CAZEBQ010000053.1:0-3193 GCA_964510295.1 uncultured Anaerolineales bacterium
TCGAGTTCACACAGCAGCGGGGCCGGTCGGACGCCACACACGAGCCGTAGCCCGGCTTTGGCTGAGACGTCAGCGATCATACGCCTCCGCCGGGCCAGAATGTCGGGATACAGCGGCCGGAGAAACCTCCGATGCAGGCCATCTCGGATAGAATCACGGAAAAGGCCTACGGTGGTCGTGGGTGCAAGTTCATCTGGGGAATCCTGAAGGAGAAGGGCACCGTGCGATTCCAGGCCAGCGGCGGCAGCCAGATCGCCGGCGGGTCCGGCATTCGCATGATCCGTGCCAACGCGCAACCGTAACCCATTCCTGAAAGGAGCATGAGATGATCCGAGTTCGAAGCGCATTGGTGCCGGTGATGGCGCTGGTGTTGGCGGCCGCCTTCGTTGCCGCCGCCCAGGGCCAGGCTACCGAAGGGGCCCGACGCGGGTCCGGCAGGGGGCTGAGTCGCGGCAGTCTCTTGAGCCTGATCAGGCTGGAGCAGGTGCAGAAGGAGTTGAAACTGAGCGCCGAGCAGGTCGCCAAAGTCAAGAAGGTCAGCGAAGATCTCACCGCACAGATGAGAGAGCAGTATACCCCCCTGCGGGAGATCGAGGACCGAGAGAAGCGGCGGGCCAAGATGACCGAGTTGACCGATCAGTTCGACCGGAAGGCCCGCGAGCAACTTCGCGACGTGCTGGCCAGAGAGCAGATGAGTCGGCTGTACCAGATCCGCACGCAAGTCCGCGCCGTTGTGGAGAGCCTGGGCAACACGTACGTCGCAGGCAAACTGAACCTCACGGAGGAGCAGAAGAAGAAGGTTGCCCAGATCAACAAGGACATGCTGGCGAAGCGATCTCAGATGTTCAGCGGCATGCGCAACGCGAGTCAGGAGCAGCGGGCGGAGGCGAGCCAGAAGCTCCGCAAGGTCCGTAGCGACGCGGACAAGGAGGCCCTCGCCGTGCTGACCGCCGAACAGAGCAAGGCCTTCCAGAAAATGCAGGGCGAGAAGATCGAACTGGAAATGCAGCGCGGCCGACGCTAAACCGCCTGACCGACTGAGCGGCAATCGGAAAGGGCTTCGCCGTATTCACGGGGGCGGGCTTCGTTTTCGCGCGCCGAAAACGGGGCCGTCCCCGCCGCGGGACGCTGTCGGACCTCTTCCTCGCCCATGAACGGGCAGCAGGCGTCCACCCAGGCGATCAGGCGGTGCAGGCTCACCGGGTCCACCTTCACGTCGTAGTGCTTGCCGCTGGAGGCCAACTCGATGAGCCGGCTCTCTGAGGAGAGGTACTGCATGGGGCGGAGCGTGGCCAGGGCCCTGGGATCGTTCTGGTCGTAGGCGGTCTCCACCGGAATCGCCCCGGCGATGCCGTAGCCCTGTAGGGGCGACTGAGGCTTCAAGCGCCCCTACGGGGCTTCCCGGGTGAGGCGCCCTTCCTGTCACCGGGGGCCGGCTGAACTTGACTATTGACTTTCGGCAGCGTGATTAAGGATAATGGCTTCTCGATTCGCCCCCGGTGCCGGGAGGCAGGTCCCATGGCAAAGAAGGCGGATGACCCGCGAAAGGCCAGGCACGAGGACTTCGCGCTCATCAAACCGCGCTTTACGGCCCTCAGCGACCGGGCGCTGCCGCAGGAGGAGGCCTGGCGCGACCGGTTCCAACTCGCCTACCACCTCGGCCCCGTCTACGACACCATCCGCAGTCCGCAGACCGTCACGCCGATGGCCGTCGCCGTGTACGGCGATTGGGGCACCGGCAAGACGACCGCCATGCGATGGCTCGACAGCCTGCTCGACACGTGGAACCGGGAGGGCAAGGCCAAGGACAAGGTCACCGTCGAGCCCGTCTGGTTCTACCCGTGGAAGTACCGCGCCCGCGAGGACGTGTGGCGCGGCCTGATCGCTGAGGTCATCCTGAGCAGCATCCAGGTCAAGGGCGCCACGATGGCCCAGGTCACGAAGGCCGCCAAGCAGTTCGGCCTGTTTCTCGGCCGCAGTTTCCTCCATGCCCTGGCGGCCGTGAAGGTGAAGGCCGCGGCGCCGGGCGGCGTGGTCGGCGCGGAACTCAGCCTCAGCGCCGTCCGCGACATCGTTGAAGAGTTCCGCGAAGCCGCCCACCCCGAGAAGGCCTACCTGAACGAGTTCGAGCAGACCCTCAAGGACTGGGTCGGCGATACGATCACCAAGGGCCATCGCCTGGTGCTGTTCATCGACGATCTCGACCGCTGCATGCCCGAGGTGGCGCTGGAGGTGCTCGAGGCGCTCAAACTCTACCTCAACATCCCCAACATCATCTTCGTGGTCGGCGTCGACCGCAACGTGGTGGATGAACTCGTCCGGACGCACTACGAGCGGCTGGGCCTGGCCAAGGATAAGAGCAGGCACTACCTGGCCAAGATGTTCCAGATCGAGGTCACCCTCACCGTCCACGAAGGGCAGATCGAGCAGTTCCTCGACGACCAGTTGGCCTCCTTCGACCTGTGGACGCAACTCTCCGGCGACCACCAGGGCATCTTCCGCGACCGCATCCTGAACCTGGCGGCACGGAACCCGCGCGAGGTCAAGCGGCTCATCAACAGCGCCCTGATGTACGGCGCCGGGGCGATCATGGCCCAGGAGTTGGAGAATGGCTGAACCCGGCATCCAGTTCGCCCAGGCCCTTCAGTTCTTCTTCGTCGATCGGATCCTGACGGACCGGTACACGCGGCGTTCCTGGGTCGGCACGCGCGGGTTCGACGCATTCCTCTCGGCGTGGTCGCAGATCGTCCGGGAGGGCCCGGACGTGCCCCGCACGGTCGCCGTTCCTTCGGATGCCGGTCAGCCGGAGACCGGGGGCCGGGAAGAAGAACCGAGCGCCGATACGCCGCGCGGGCCCACGGTGCCCGAACCCGCGTCCCCGGGCTACGCTCCCGAACCGTATCACGATCTCTTGAAGGACGCTCGCTTTCGACCGTATCTGCGCCTGCTTCGCGATGAGGACCTTGGGGAACTGATGCAAGTGCCGTACCCGGAGGACACGTCGCATCTGGCGGCGGCGGTCGCCCCTGCCGCTGCAACGGGCGCCATCGTGGAG
Organism: uncultured Anaerolineales bacterium; assembly: GCA_964510295.1. Classification (GTDB taxonomy): domain Bacteria; phylum Planctomycetota; class Phycisphaerae; order FEN-1346; family FEN-1346; genus JAUVZF01. The sequence goes on from CAZEBQ010000053.1 coordinate 3,056, forward strand.
GCGATCGCACGCGCTCTCGAGAAGAAGCCCGAAGACGTCTCGAGAGAGGACTACGGCAAGGTGACGAAACTCGACCTTTCGAACACCGACGTGGCCGACCTCCAGCCCCTGAAGGGCCTGACGAGCCTGAAACGGCTC
>CAZEBQ010000053.1:3293-17414 GCA_964510295.1 uncultured Anaerolineales bacterium
TGACGAGCCTGCAAGTGCTCGATCTCTCCAACACCCAGGTGGCCGACCTCCAGCCCCTGAAGGGCCTGACGAGCCTGGAAGTGCTCTATCTGTCCAAGACCCAGATGGCCGACGAGGAAGTGGCGGAACTGGAGGCTGCGCTTCCGCAACTGCACATCCAGCGATAGTGTCTCAGCGGCGTCCACTTGCGGCCGGGGCACGCTTTTGCTCCGCCCCGCGCCACGGTTTTGCTCCGCCCTTTACAGCGGGCCCGGTCACAGTTCACGGCAGACACCGAGGAGTGCGGATGGTAGGATGGAGGCGCGGCGGCGCGTGGGCGCCGCACGTCGACAGAGGAGATCTTCCATGATCAAGTTGAGTATGCACACGGACAACTGGCGGTGCCTGAGCGGGTCGCTGGAGCAGGCGGTGGCGGCGGCGAAGAAGTTCGGCCTGGAGTACATCGAGTTCGGCGTGGTGGACGGGCAGGACTTCATTCAGGGCCTGGGCTACAGCCCGGCGGTTCCGCTGGACGCCAACCCGATCCGCCTGCGACGCTACCTCGACAGCCACGGCCTGCAGACCTCGCAGATCGACGCCGCCTATCCCATCACCGGGCCGATGGGGGCGACCTTCGGCGTGCGGTACGTGCAGCGCGCCATCCAGTTCGCCGCAGCCATCGGGTGCCCCTGCGTCGACACCACCGACGGGCAGTTCAAGCCCGAGGGCTTCACTGACGAGCAGGTGCTCGCGATCACCAGGGAGAGCCTGCGCCAGATTCTCGAGTGGGCCGAGGACTACCAGGTGACGGTCAACATCGAGACGCACGGCCCGTACACCAACGACCCCGACATCCTCGACCGCATGCTGAATTTCTTCGACACGCCGTGGCTCGGCTTCAACCTGGACACGGGCAACACGTTCATCGCCGGCGGCAACCCGGTGGAGTTCCTGCAGCGGTTCCTGGGCAAACTCCGCTACCTGCACGTCAAGGACGTCAGCGAATCGCTCGCTGCGGCCCTTCGCGGCGAGGAGACGGGCATCGGCATGAGCGAGTCTCCCATCGGCCAGGGCGTCAACGCTGAGAACATCCGCGCCTGCATCCGCCTGCTGAAAGAGGCCGACTGGGACGGGGTGCTCTCCGTCGAGTGTCTTGGCACGGACGAGAACCTCGCGGCCAGCATCGACTGGCTGCGGGAGCAGATCGCCGGCGCGTAGACGAGAACGACGCGACATGGACAGGAGAGCATTCTTGACAGGGACCGGTGCGCCACCGCGGCATGTCCGGGCTGCTGGCGAGCGGGTCGTAGTCCACTTCCCTGAGAACGGGTTTCATGACCTCGCCGACACAGTCGAGGACTGCGGCCACCTGTTCTGGGGCGAGGCCAAGCGGAAGGGCCGGATTGAGGGCCGGCGGGAAGGCATCACGAAATACTACACCTGCGCCGGGCGCCGAACGCACGGGACGAGCGCTTGACCCAGCTTCGCCAGCGCAAAGAACACCTGGAGCGGGGGCTGGCCGCTGCAAGCAGGTCCAACAGGCGATTCGACGAACGCGAAGTACGGCAGCGGGCTGAAGAACGCATCGCCGGCCTCGCGGATGCCATGGATGGCCGCCGTGACGAGAAGGTCAGGCAGGTGCTGGCATCCTACGTGGAGCAGATCACGATCAGTCCGGCCGACAAGAGCGGCGTGATGGCTCTGGCCCCGGCCGCGTTTCGTCTCTACGAAGAAAACGACCGTCGCAAAGGACGGTCGTGGGTAAATATGGTAGCGGGGGCAGGATTCGAACCTGCGACCTTCGGGTTATGAGCCCGATTGGCTCGGTTTTCGTAACCTCAGCCCATTTCGCCACTTACGGCTTAAGCCCTTGTCACGCAGGGCCTTACGGTGATCACCATGCCGACCATGGTGACCATGTTGCGCACCAGATTTGCTACATTTTTGCTACAATGCTCGGATTGACAAGAGAAAAATCCACGTAAGCCTAGCGATTCGCTCGTGACGCGCCATCACGTCGCGCCGCGGGCACTGGACGCCATGCCGGGGTAACTCCGCCCGAGTGCGTGCGACCGATCAGACGCCCTTCTTCACTCTGGTACCTCGAAGATGGCTGGACCTTCGCTCCTTCCACCCAAACGTCACGCTGCGGCTCAGCCTTACCGGTCTAGAAAACAGAACGCAAGGAGGGATGGAGCTTCTATTGGTTCGCGTCGATTCCTGCTTTGGCCGCGAAAGGGCGTTTCCCGTAGACCACCTCGATGACGCGATCGACTTCCACCGCCCGAAGCGTCGTCGTTTCGCCTCCCGGCCACAGTATCTCGAGGTCCACGGGTGTTGCGCGCGTACCCAGACCGAAATGCAGACAGAGGGCGTTCTGATTCCCCTCGCCCGTGCCGGCCTCGACCTGCCGGGTCAGGGTTTTGTCTTCCAGTTTGATGCGCACCTGGGTACCGATGGCGGACCGGTTGACCGTGGCTCTGTCTCCCCGGAGACGGATCTTCAGCCAGTGGCGCCCGGTGCACTGATTCTCGAAGAGCCGGCCCGCCGTGGCGAGATCGAGGTCGCCGTCGTTGTCAACGTCGGCCCACGCGGCCTGGTAGGTGGGTGGTAATCTCGCCAAGCCCGCCTCGGCCGCGGCGTCGCTGAATCGGAAGCCCCCCTCGTTGCGGAAGAGCACGGGGTGGTTCTTCTTACCGAACGAGGCGGTGCCGTACACGGTGGTGAAGAACACGTCCAGGTCGCCGTCGTTGTCGTAGTCGCCCGCGGCGGGGCTCGCGTACGATTCCTGGTAGAACACGCCGCACGGGCCGCGGTCCTGGAAGGCCGCCTTCCCCTCGGCGCGGAGATTGCGGAGGAACCGTGATTTCGGCTGGTCGCCGCGGCGGTCGCGATGGGCGAAGTTGCCTGCAAAGAGGTCGATCCAGCCATCGTTGTCAAAGTCGCCCCACGCGGCACCGATGGAATGGCCCCCCCTGAACCCCTTGGAGGTGGCCAAGGCGTTCTGCGCCACCGCAGCGTCCCGAAAAGTGCCTGAGCCATCGTTCAGCCACAGAACGTTGGGCTGCAGGCGGTAGTTCGACACGTAGACGTCCAGGTCACCGTCCCGGTCAAGGTCGCAGGCGGTGACCCCGCGGGCGCGGTGGCGGGCGTCCGTCCAGGCCAGGTCGAATCCCTTGCCCTGCCGGTTCAGGAGCAGCACGTCCGGGTAGGTCAGGCCCTTCTCCCAGTGCTCGTAGCCGCCCACGTACAGGTCCACGAACCCATCGCCGTTGAAGTCGCCCCAGCACGCCCCGCGGCAGGACCCCTTGGGCAGGTCGGGCATCGCCATCGGCGTGAAAGCCTTGCCCGAATCGCTACGGTACACGCGTTTCGACGACAACGAGAACAGGTCGGCAAACCCATCGTTGTCGAAGTCGGCAGCAACGACTTGGCCAAGCCCGTCGGCGGTCCGGGTGAAGCCCTTGCCCGCGTTGTTCCGCCAGACGACTCCGCTCGCGCACAGGTCCACCCATCCGTCGTTGTCCAAATCGGCCCAGCAGGCGGCGCCGTTCTTGAGATCAAGACCGAGGTCGCCCGTCCGGTCCACAAACACGGCCTGCTGCCCGGCAGCCACCTCGACAGCGAAGAGCGCAAGGGCCGCGAGCGATAGAATGGCCTTCATGCCGGATCCCGTAGAGAGCGGGTCGTGCTAGCAGCTGCACGCCCTTGCATGGATTCTAACACGGGCCGGCCGGTCGGCCTACGCCTTTCCGACCGGCTGTAGCCTGTGACGAGGGTTCTGACGGCTTCAGGCAAAGGATGCGACAGCCGAAGGGAACAAAGGCGACGGGGGCGGTCTGCCCGGATCGGCAATTGGCGCCCGCGCCGCAGTCGTTCTGGGCAGCATCACGGCCCGCGAACGGCTCGATACCCCCTACCCCGAACAACAGAAGTGCTTGCCGACCTCGGGAGTGGCGGTAGAATCGTCAGAAAGGCCGACGACGATCGTCGGCAGCAGGCCATATCCGAAATCTCAGGTTAGATGATCGGCACCGACCACACCGTGAGAAGCCGCACGTCGGAGTGCCAACCGGAAAGCAGGACTTGACACTGGCGGCTGGGGCAAAAGGAGGGTTCAATGAGACACGCGTATCCCGTTCCCGGATTCCGTGGAGGCCATCGCGTGAAACGTCGTGAGTTTCTCAAGGCGATCGGCGGCGCCTCCCTTGCATGCCTTTTCGGCACAAAGGCCGCGGAGCGTTCGATCCTCCATGCGGCGAAGCCGAATATCGTCTTCATCTTCGCCGATGACTGGGGGTGGGGCGATCTCGGCTGCCACGGGCACCTGTGGCTCAAGACGCCTCATATCGACCGCCTAGCCTCGGCCGGAACGGAGTTCCGCCAGTTCACGGTCGCCAGCGGGGTCTGCTCGCCCAGCCGGACCGCGGTCCTGACGGGGCAGTTCCCAGCGCGGCACGGCGTTCACGGGCACTTCGCGACCGTCGAGAGCCACGTCAAACGCGGCATGCCCGACTGGGTGGACCCGAAGGTCGTCCTCCTGCCGCGGCTGCTCCAGAAGGCCGGCTACGCCACCGCGCACTTCGGCAAGTGGCACCTGACGAACACCATGGTTCCCGACGCTCCGCTTCCGACGGCGTACGGCTTCGACACGTACGGCGCGTACAACTGCTCCGGCCGACAGATGCCCGTCCACGACGACGTGCGGCGAGCCATCGCGTTCGTAAGGAAGAGCGTGGTCGCTAAGAGGCCCTTTTATCTCAATCTCTGGATCCACGAGCCGCACACGCCGCACTATCCCAAGGACGAGTATCTCAAGCGTTTCGCGCATCTTGACAGCGAGGCGAAGCGGATCTACGCCGCCGTGCTCGCCCACGCGGACGCGCGAATTGGCGAGTTGCTGGGGGTGCTCGACGAACTCGGTGTTTCCGAGAATACGCTGGTGATCTTCAGTTCGGACAACGGCCCAGAGAACACCGGCCCGCTCAGTCGGCGCAACGTCGACGATCAATCCACCGGACCGGGATTCGGGACCTTTGCTTCCGTCGGTTCTACCGGCGGCCACCGTGGGCGGAAGCGGTCCCTCCTCCAAGGCGGGATCGGTCTGCCGTTCATCGCGAGGTGGCCCGGCCGCATCGCGGCCGGCAAAGTCGACGACAAGACCCCCATCACCGCGGTCGACCTGCTGCCGACGTTCTGCGCCATCGCGGGAGCGGAGCTGCCGGCGGGCTATGTGCCCGACGGCGTGAACCAGACGTCCGCCCTGCTGGGCACGCCTCAGCCGCATCGGTCCAAACCGATCTTCTGGCAGTGGCGATCGGCTAGCCGACGGGGCGACACCTGGCCGACGCTCGCGGTTCGCGAGGGAGCGTGGAAACTGCTTCTCGGCAGGGAACCCGGCCAGGTCGAGCTGTTCCAGTTCCCCGGCGATCGGCTCGAGCAGACCAACCTGCGGGACGACCATCCGGACCAGGTCCGCCGCCTCACCGTATTGATCGATGCGTGGAAGAGCACCCTTCCCGACAAACCGAGCGAATCGTGTCTGTCCGACCGCCGGAGCGCTCGGGCCGCGCGAGAGAAAGAGCGAGGGCAATCATGAGCGCAGGTCTGTCGATCTGTTGTACAATCTTCCTGGTCGTCCTGGGCGTCTCCGGCCTCGCCTACTGCCAGGGCATGAACGAGATGTGGGGCGAAGCGGTCGTGAAGCTCCGCGCCGAGGACGCCAAACGCGGCGAGCTGTTTACCAACGGCAACTACGCCATGTTCATCCACTGGGGCCTGTACTCCCAACTGGCCAACAAGGTTGACGGCAAGACGTACTACGGCATCGGCGAGTGGATCATGCACTCCAGAATGGCGGGCATTCCCGTGGCCGAGTACAAGCGGCTCGCCACACGGTTCAACCCGGTCAAGTTCGACGCAACGGCGATCGCCCGGCTCGCCAAGGATGCGGGGATGAAGTACATCATCATCACCAGCAAACACCACGACGGGTTCGCGATGTACCATTCAAAGGCGAACCGGTTCAACGTCGTCGACGCCACGCCTTACGCGCGCGACCCCATGAGGGACCTCGCCGAGGCCTGTCGGAAGCTGGGGCTCGGGTTCGGGTTCTATTACTCGCACAACCAGGACTGGACCTGCCCGGGCGGGGGCAACGGGCCGAAGACCGATGCCTCGGGCAAGCCGGCCTCGCTCGACGATTACTTCAAGGCCAAGTGTCTCCCCCAGGTCAAGGAGATCACCAGCCAGTACGGCCCGATCGAGGTCGTATGGTTCGACACGCCCGGCCGCATGCCCAAGGAGTACGTCGAACAGCTTGTCGCCGTCGTGCGCAAGAACCAGCCACACGCGCTGGTGTCGGGCCGGGCGGGGCACGGCCTTGGGGATTATCAGACGCTCGGCGATATGGAAGTCCCGCTGCGCAACGTGGAGGGCATGTGGGAGGCGGTGGATACGACCAACGACTCCTGGGCCTACGCATGGTACGACGAGAACTGGAAGATCCCCAAGGAGATCTTGCGTCGGCTGATCGCGTGTGTGGCCCGCGGGGGCACGTACATGCTCAACATCGGCCCGCGCGGCGACGGCTCCGTTCCGGAGCGGGCGGCGGACGCGCTGCGGCGGTCGGGAGAGTGGATCCGCCGGTATCCGCAGGTCGTCTACGGGACGGACGCCTCGCCCTGGGGCCACGCCCTGCCGTGGGGCGACGTCACCGTCAAGGGTCGCGCGCTGTTCCTGTCGGTCTTCGACTGGCCCGCCGACGGCCTACTGCACCTGCCCGGGCTCAAGGCGGAGGTTCGCTCGGCCAGCCTGCTTCGCGGGAAGGAGTCCGAGGCCATCGACCACGACGAGAAGCACGGCTGGACGTTGCTGCGCCTGCCTGCCCGAGCCCCGGAGCAACTCGCAAGCGTCATCAAACTCGAGCTGGCCGGCAAGCCGAAGGCCGACGCCGTCTGGGGCATCGACCCGTCGATCCCGACCGGGATTCAGGCCGAGTTCGCGACGGTCACCGGCGCAAAGCAGGCCGGCAAGCGGTGGATGGAGAAGTTCGGCGAGTGGAAGCACGTCGTGCAGGTCACCGATTGGCGCCAGGGCGGCGCGGCGACGTGGGAGGTCGACGTGCTGGAGCCCGGCGACTACCAGGTCGACCTGACGTACGCCGGCGAAGGACGCCTGGTCTGGGCCGTGACGGTGGCGGGCGGCGAGTCCATCCGGAACCAGCAGAACTCGTCGCACAACTACCAGCGCTTCCCCATCGGCTGGCTGCGGTTCCCGAAGCGCGGCCGCTACAAAGTAAGCGTCTCGTGCCTGGAGGGTGAGACGAAGACGGCGAGCCTCAAGGCGATTCGCTTCTCGCCCATCCCGTAGCCTCGGCGCCTGGCTCTGATCGATCGAGGTTCCACGGCTCTGGCTCTTTGGGATGTGACCCTGGACCGCCTTGAAGAGGCTACGCGGATCCGCGATCAACGCCTCCGCAGGGGTCGGTTTGGGCGACGTCATGGCCCGGACACAGTCCGCCCCCCTCCATTCAGCAGAAGAGTCGTCTGCTGATGTCTGGACAGACGATAGAATCGTCAGAAAGGCCGACGGCGGTCGTCGGCCGGCGGCTATCCAGGAAATCCCGGATAAAGGACCACGTTTCCCATGCGGAGTACCCGTCCATGGAGCAACCGCTGATAATCTTCGTGTTGGTGCTGGCATCCATCGGGTCCCTTCGGGCCGCAGATACGAAGGACACGCTGCCCACGTTGAAGGATGGATCGGCCCCGCGCCGCTTCGAGGAGCTGTGGGCAGGCTTCGATCCTCGCGCGGAGCCTCTCGAAGTGGAGGCACTGAAGGAATGGGAAGAAGGCCTCCATCGCCATGCACCCCAGCACGTAGTCGTTCATCCCCGGCGTGTAGCCTTCCATGTCGCCGGCCAGGATCCGCTTGTACTGGTCGGCCAGCCGCGCGAAGCCGCTGCGGTGGTAGGCCGCGAGCATCCGCCCATCGGCGTGGGTGGGGCACTGGTCCTTGGACGTGATCTTGCCCTTCAGGATGTCGCACCAGCCCGTCAGCATCCGCCACATGTGCTTGCCGTGCGGCGTCTCGGTGTAGATGCGGTGCATCTCGGCGCGGTCTTCAGGGCCTTGCAGCATCCGCGGATGCACGCCCGGCGGCGGGGCCGGCGCGATCTTCCGCACGCCCCCAAAGTCGTACGCGACCTCGATCGGCCCGAGGTCGTCGAGCCTCATCCGGCTGTAAGGAATGACCTGGCCGCACTTGGCTTTGGCCATCCCCTTCGTCAGATGGGCCGGTTCGGCCGCCCGGGCCGCCACACACAGAACAAGGACGACGGCACAAGCCACTCGCATTCGTCCGCTCGCGGTAAACAACATGGGATCTCCGCCTTTCGTTGGCGCCAGGACGTCACGGATGACTTTCAGTCAACAACCACCGTGGGCCTTGCTTGAGCCGAGGTTTGCTGAATGGTCACGACCCATTGATCGCCACCCGGCACCGTTGCCCCGGGAGGCCAACATCTGTCATCGCTCGACGGAGTCGGTATCCGACCGTTCGGCGCCCCGCCTCGGCGTGCTTCTAGAGCGTCGCCTTCGACAGGCCTAACTACGGCGCGGCCACGAGGGGCGTCTCGGCGATCACGCTGGGGGGCCGCGCGGGGAGAACCGTGACCCGGGCGCCTGCCTGGAGTGCCCCGGTGCGCGTGGATGGCTTGCCGTCGAGAAGGAAGACGGCGCTATCTTCCAGGACGATGCGTTTCCGGCCGCCACCCAAGCGCTGGTCCACCGATACGGTCAGCGAGCGCCCCTCGAGCGACGCGATCTTGCCCTCCACGGCCCCGGACCCAGGATCGGTCACCATCAGTTGGTTGGGGAAGTCCCGCTTGCGATAGCAGCAGGCCGCCGCCCAGCGCCCCACGCGGATGGCACGATGGCGCGGCACGAAGAAACCATTGAGCGTCACGCCGTCTTTGATTCGTTCGCTGAACGGGATGTCCTGCATCTTGCCATCGCGTTTGCCCCGCAAGACGTAGGAGCCGTCGGCATTCACCTCGGTGATGAGGCCGAACGCCGTGTGGACGTACGGCGTCTGATCGCACTTGTCGAACTCCCCGCCGGCGAACGGCGGCGACACGGCGCTGTCCGGCGTGCGCACCTCCACTGTCTGCGGACGCGCCGTCGGGTAGACCGAGACCCATGCGCCCTGCGGCAGGTCGTCCGGTTTCTCGACTCGCTTCCCGTCCAGCACAAACGTCCACTCTCCGCAAAGGCCGACCTCCCGCTCCATCGTGAGCGGGCAGGAGGGATAGCCGTCCTTCTGCTGTGGATTGAGGACGTCTTGGACGACCGTCAATGCGGCAGGCGACGCAGACTTGAGCGTTCCGATCACCGCGTCAAGGTCGCGCGTCCAGATGCACGGGTACTCGAAGTGGTGACGGTTGCTGAACATGGAGTGGCGCAGCCCGACCTGCACGGTCTCCATGAACTTCGCCCGGGTGATGAAGGAGCCGTTCAGCAAACAGTGCGTCGTATCCTTCATCTCTGTGGGCTGCGGCTTGCCCTTGTAGGGGCACTTGTCCAGGCCCGGCCCGGTACCGGAGAGGTACCAGTTGTACGTGATCATGTACGTGTAGCCGTTGTCTTTCACGCTGTCGATCACCCCGGCGCCGATCTGGCTGCTGGCGTACAGCGAAGCGCAGACGCCGAGGACCAAAGCCAAAACCATGCTTGCAGCGAGAACCGTTCCGTGCTTCATGACTCCCTCCGCGAGCCAACTCACTCCCAAGAGCCTTCTCGCCAATCCAGCAGTCTGCCGAGCGGGAGTCCCCCGGATGACCTTACCGGACAACGCTTTCCGCGGTGCTTCTTACGTTGCCCGTCCGGAAGATGCACCTATCGCTGTGACCGACGAACCCGGTCCTGGAACCGTCCGACCGCAACGGCCCAGTCGCTTCTCCGCGGGGCCTTCCACGTGTGCTTGCCCGGCTTCAGGGTACCGATGTTGATCTCGCGGTATGCCTTCGTTGTGTCGACGGCGAAGGCCGGCTGCGGGCGGGCTGCCTTGGAAAGGTCCATCGTAATGCGCTCGGCCCCTTCCCTGTAGACGATGATGCGGGAGAAGTCCGGGCTGCGCAGCGCGCGCCCGTCGGTGATGCGGTTGTCGCGCTGGAGGTCCAGGGTGAACCGCGTCGTCCAGAACGCGGCGTGGGTTTTCAGTTCTTCGGGATTCGCGTAGGGCGGCGCCTGGTTCCCGCCCCGGTCGTAGAACCCCCACCAGCAGCCTACCCCGCCCGCCATCGCCAAGTCCCACAGAAAACGGCGGGTGCCCTCAGGATCGAGGCCGCTGTTGCGGTTGCGCGTATGCCGCTCTTCGTACAGGTGGGGACGCGACGGGTCGCTGGCGAGGTCTTCGACAATCTGCTCGTAGCCCCGGACCTCGTGGCTCGAGTAACTCTTCACGTCCAGGGCGCTGTTCGAGCGCCCTCGTCCCCATAGCAGGTGCCGCCAGCCCATACGGGCGTGAAGGTGCTCGGCCCAGGCCTTCAGATCGTCCTCGCTGGTCCACTCCTGCAGGTCGAACCCATAGCCCATCGTCCAACCGGGCAAGGGACCGAGGCGGGCGGCGATGTATCGCTGAAGCCGCCGATCAGGCACGCCGTTCTTGCCACCCACACCGATGGGCGTCCACTTGCGGGCTTCGTCGCCCCACGCCCAGACCTGGGTGTGCACACCTCTGGCATGCGCCCGCGTGATGAAGTCCTCGATCACCTCGAACGTCCGCGGATCCGGGTTCTCGCTGCTGTGCTCGTTCCAGCCGTTCGTGCCGTACTTAAACCAGCTGTTGTTCACGTGGAGAAAAACGGTGCAGAAGCCGTACTGCGCTGCGTCGGCGATGTAGGCGTCGATGCGCGCAGGGTCCGACCAGTCCGGGCCGTCGAACCGTGCGTGGAAATCCTTGCCGTTCATGTAAACGTTGAACAGGCAGCCCTTCAACGCGCCGTGCTCGCCGATCTGTCGGGCGAACTTTTGGCCGGAGGCGGTCAGGAAACCCTTGATTCGCGGATCGGGATTGGGCTGCACAGAGATCGCGCCCGTGCGGCCGTGGAGGTTGGGATCCCTGGTCGTGCTGCCGGCGCCGTTGGCCTGCGTGCGGAACACCCACTTGCCAACACGTGTGCCGGTGAAGCGGAACGTCCACGTGGCGTCGCCGGCGTAGAACATCTCCGTCGTGCGCGTCTCCTTACCGCTTTCGTGGGTGAACGTCACTTTTGCCACGACGTCGAAGGGATTGCCGGTGACCGTTGGATTCTTGAGAGACCATTCGGCGAAAGGGGCCCACATCGTGACGGTCTGCTCGCGCAGGTCGGCGCCCCTGCCAGCAGCGGCAGTGAGGAGCAGGGCGCAGGCCCCGAAGACGGCGCGTCGAAGGGCCGGGGAAAACATGGCGGTTCCCTTCCTCAGGAACGGCCTACTGTACCGCCCGTTACACCGTCTCGTAAACGAAATCCGCGAGCAGGTCGCTACCGTGACTGTTCTCACGGTACAGCCATATCCCACTCCTCACATGCGTGTCCGCCAGGGGGGTTGTCGTACCTCCTATGGCCCATGCCAGGTGAAGCTATCGCCTTTCGCGAGCTGCTTCTGGCGGGTTTCTGTGCTGTAACGGACCTTCAGCGGATTTCCATTCAGCGAACGAATCGTTGCACGGATCAACCGACCATCCTTCCAGTGGATGTCTACTTCAAAACCACCGCGTGCCCGTAGCCCTTGCACGGAACCAGTCGGCCACGCCTTGGGCAAGGCCGGCAACAGGTGCACTTCACCGCCGTGGCTGTGCAAGAGCATCTCGGCAATGCCCGCCGTTGCGCCGAAGTTCGCGTCGATTTGAAAGACCCGCCCACTATTGAAGAGGTTCGTTGCGAGTCTCCGCATAACATGATGGGCGAGCACCTCATGGGCACGATCGCCGTCACCCAGACGAGCCCACAAGGCGATCCGCCATGCGCCAGGCCATCCACCAGCGTTCCCCCGGTGGATCAGTGATGTCCGCGCTGCGTCGAACAGCTCTGGAGTGTTGCGCCGATTGATCTGGCTGCTTGGATACAGCCCATAGAGGTGCGAGACGTGGCTGTGCCGGTCCTCGGGATTGTCCCAGTCCACCAGCCATTCCTGGAGCTGGCCATGTCGACCGATTCTCATGGGCGCCAAGCGCGCTCGCGCTTTCGCCACCTGCGACCGAAAGTCCCTGTCGATGCCCAGAATCTCGGCCGCCGCAATGCAGTTCGCAAACAGGTCGCGCAGGATCTGCCTATCGGCGGTCGGGCCCGCGCACACCGATACCCCTGAGCGCCCCACGCTGAGACCATCCTTTGTCCCGCCGCCGTGGCTGTGCTCGGGTGAGAGCGACGGCGAGGTAATCAGGTGACCGTCCTCGTTCTCGACGAGAACATCCAGGAAGAACTCAACCGCGCCCTTGAGGATCGGATAGGCTCTTCTGAGGTGTTCGGTGTCGCCCGTATAGAGATAGTGCTCCCAAAGATGTTGGCAGAGCCACGCGCCACCCGCCGGCCACATTCCCCACTGCGCGCCGTCAACCGGCGCCGTGCCGCGCCAGAGGTCCGTGTTGTGGTGGGCGACCCAACCCCTGGCTCGGTAGTGGACTCTTGCCGTATTCCTTCCCGGGGCCTGCAACTCGCCGACCATGCGCAGCAAGGGCTCGTGGCATTCGCTGAGATTACAGACTTCCGCCACCCAATAGTTCATCTGGATATTGATGTTGATCGTGTACTTGCTTCCCCAGGGCGGATTAGACTTGTCGTTCCAAATGCCTTGCAGGTTCAGGGGCTGCGTACCGGGTCGCGACCCGGCGATCATCAGATAGCGGCCGTACTGGAAGAGTTGTTCGGCCAGACGTGGATCACCGCTGCCCTGGGTGACTCGCTTGAGCCGCTGGTCGGTCGAGAGGTTCTCGTTCACCCCCTTGCCGCCAAGATTGATCGCCACGCGGCCAAACAGCTTTGAATGGTCCTCGACATGCCGCTCGTAAAGCCGCTCGAACGATTTGCCGCGAACTCTGGCAAGATACTCGCCGACCTTTGTCACCGGATCCCCGCTGACGTTCTGATAGTCGACGTAGCTGGTTGCCGCCACGTAGACAAGCGTAACGGCGTCGGCACTCCGAACGGAGATCGTGTCGCCCTGGGCCACAACCATCCCGCCATCGGCCACGACTTTGACCCGAGCCGCGAACCTGAGCCCATCCTCTTTCCACGGCCCGATCAATCGGACCTCGTCACGCGGCTCGAGATGACCTGCCATTGACAGCGTGTCGTTCGAGATTGCTTGGGATTTGAAGGCATGAGGGCTTGCCATGGACAGGTCAAAGGTGACTTGCCCAGGCCTGTCGCACTCAAGGCGCATGACGATGGCCTGGTCGGGATGGGATGCAAAGACCGTCCGCGTAAAGCGTGCATGACCGATACGGTAGGTGACCGTGCTCACGGCGTTCTGTAGATTGAGGTCGCGGCGGTATTCGCTCGGCTTATCACCCTTGGGAAACTGGAGAAACACATCGCCGAATGGCATATACGCCTGCTGGTACTTGGGCTTTCCGAGCATTTTCTGTGCTGTTGCCTCTGCATCGGCGAACTCGCCTCGCTCGAGCAATTCTCGAACCGTGGCAAGGTGCTGATAGGCGTCCGGGTTGTCGTAGCAGTGGGGACCGCCGCTCCAGAGCGTGTCTTCGTTCAACTGCAGATGCTCCTGCTCAATCCCGCCATACACCATGGCCCCAAGTCGCCCGTTGCCTATCGGTAGCGCATCCGTCCATTTTGTTGCCGGCTGCGCATACCAAAGGCTCAGTGCATCCGGCGGATCACCTTCAGTGGCCGCCTGAAGCTGCACCGTTTGAACACACAAAGCCCAAAGACACAGGCTGACCCATGCCATTCGATGACATCCGTCTTTCAGCCTTGTCATGGTGGTGTTATCTCCTGTTTTCCCCCGATGCTCGCAGGCGCCTTCGGCTTGCCGTTAGACGAAGAGATGGCGCTGTCCCACTATCGCAGCCAATGCGCTTAGCGAGAGAAGTAGAGTTGCCAGGCTTCTCATTGGGGCTTCTCCTGGTCACGACTGCTTT
>CAZEBQ010000054.1:0-17186 GCA_964510295.1 uncultured Anaerolineales bacterium
GGACTCTTGACATGGTGATGCCCTTTCTGTCGCGGCATGCCGGATTGGCCCTCGGCGGGTGGCATGGTCAGCCCGAAGGGTGACCATGTGCTGGCCTTGGCTCGCGGCTTGCCGCTCGCAGTTGTAGGGTGGGTGCTCCGCACCCACGCAGCCTTTTCTCTCGCCGAACCGTGAGGTTGCCGAATCGATGATCCGCGGTTTGCGCGGCGGGCAATCTTTCCCGCCGCGCCCCGGCCCGACCCGCAGCGTCACCGCCGATGATTCACCTTGACGAACCTGACATCTCGCATTACTCTACACCCTTGACACCCGTAGGCCGCGGCATGCCGCGGCAATGTTGTCACCCTGAGCGTAGCCGAACGGGTCTCGCCGTTTGCCGTTCACCCGTAGGCCGGGGCGCGCCCCGGCAATCATGCTCAACGTCGTTCTCTGCCGTGGCCGGCTGCGTTGAAGGCCGCTGCCGTTCGCCTTTACTCAAATCCGTTCCGTTCTCCGCGTTCTCTCTGTTTTCTCTGCGTTCTCTGCGTTAAAGGCCGTTGCCGTTCATCCCGGCGCGTCACCGCCCGTGATTCACCTTGACCGACACAACATCTCGGATTACCGTACAGCCATGACAGCCGTAGGCCGCGGCATGCCGCGGCAATCACGCTGTATACCCTTGACAGCCGTAGGCCGGTGCGCGCCCCGGCAATCATGCTGAGGGCCTGCGGCCTGGCCGAGTTGGGCGTTGCCTCGCCGGAACTGCCCGGAACTACCTATGGGCGCACAATTCCCCGGCGTGCTACAATCCGCCTTCTGTTGCTTTGTGTGCACACACAAGAAGGAGGCTTAGATGGGTTGGGTCGGCAAACAACCAGATGCTTATGAGATGTCAGACGACCTACAGGAACTGCTTCAGCAGCTGGGGCGCCGGAAGCACTGGAAGAAGATGAGTCCGAAGATACTCCGGCGCATTTTCGAGAACTCACAACACATTGTGTTTCAAGATCCACAGTGTGATGTTGAGGCAGTCAAGCATTTTATATTCATCTCAGAGCAAACGATTTTGGTTCAACGGAGCCTTCTACGCGCGAGCCTATTGCCAATCGCCACGCAGAGGACCACCGATGTGGACGAGGCGCTCGCTTTGTTCTCGTTGTCCCTTTATCAGTTGGGACGCGGGTACCTGGGCGCATGCTATTCATCCCGCGATGAGGAGGAAGTCCGCGCTCTTGCCGTGTTCACCGATATGACATTTACTTCCTCTATCCTGTGCGACCCGTTCTACCTGCCCTCTTATGGGTGTATGGTATGCCTGTATGGGACTATCTGGATTAACAAAGAAGCGGCACTGGAATGGTGCCGCAAATACCGCGCAGCAGAGGACAGGTTACTGAACACGCCGGATGAGCAACTGCATAACTGGGGCTTGGCACAAAAACAGTTGATCCTGAAACCAACAGAACGTGCTGACACGATAAGAAGGGTGGCAGAACACGCTCCGAACCTTCTGCCTCCGGACATGGAGGAGGATGGACCCGGCATGAGAGAGATGATCGATCAGATTGAAGAGGAGTTGACTGCCGGCTGAATATCCCGGTTTGTGAAGGGAACCCGGGGACGGCTTCCCGGAATGTGGGGACGCTTCCCGTATTATGCGGTTGCGGCGTTGCGTGGCGGGTGGTACGTGCACGGCTTTTCGGCGACACCCATAACCGCCCTCGTGTCAAGGGGGCGAATTCACAGCACAAGACCACCCATAGCGACGCCAAACCCTTGAGCCCGAACGGCTCCCGCCGTTGCCGTGCACCGCTTGCCCACCGGCCTGTTATTCGTTGCTTTTCAATCCGCAATCCGAAATCCGCAATCCGCAATTGGCGTTGCCCCAGGCTATCGAATCCGAGCCTTTCAGGCTCCCGCCGTTCCCGTCCGCAGCTTGCCCTACCGTTCTCAGCGTTCTCTCCGTGCCCTCCGCGTCCTCTGCGTTAAGATCCGTCGTCGTTGCCGTTGGCCGCCATCGACTTCTTCACCGTGCCAGCGGTGACTGATTTCACCCGCCTCGGCCCGGTGAATCGGATGCGTGAGCGAGTGGTTGCATACGTCCTTGACAGTGGGGCCCTCGTCGGATAGGCTTTCCTCGTGCGGACGGCGTCCAGCGTGGAGGCCGTCGGCGACAGAGAGATAGTTCTGGAGCGCGGTGTCAGGGTCTTCCCGGACGCCGAAGAAGTGGATCTTCCCGCGGACCTTCTTGCACCACTGGCCGTTGTTGTGAGGGGTAAGCGGGAACGAAGGGTAGGGCTTCTTGGGCTTTCGGCGTTTGCCGGGGACTCTTGACATGGTGATGCCCTTTCTGTCGCGGCATGCCGGATTGGCCCTCGGGAGCCTATTCCGGGTGCCGGTTGTCGTCCGGTTTTCCTGCTTCGAGGGCTGTCCGGATAAGCCTTGACTCAATGAGCACTTGCGCCCGTAGCTCAAATGGATAGAGCATCGGTCTACGGAACCGAGGGTTGGGGGTTCGAATCCCTCCGGGCGTACCATTGACATTCGCCGGCAAGTGCGCGCAAGTGGTAGCGTTTACTAGGACCCCGCGCGCCTTGCCGTTCTTTCTTCTCACCTTCCTCGTCTTGGGTACGGACAAAGTAGTACGGCATCGAGGGCAACGACAGTCATCGTCTCACGGACCCGCGCCACCGCCCGGCCGTCCGCGAATACGAAACGGGCAAGACCGTCCAGGAACTTTTCCTGCCTGCCCCCGTTCAATATGCAGGCATCGCCGTAGCCGACCAGGCCGTCTTCGCCGTTACCGAAGACGGCAGCGTGACGTCTTTGAAATAAGACGGGGCGATGAGGTCATTCGGATATCGCGGCGGGATGCTGTTGGCGTCATTGTTGGAGAGCAGAACACGAAAGTGAATGCAGAAGCATGACGGCGGCAAGAGGCATGGGAAAGTGGTTCGTCATTGGCGTGGTGGCTGCGGCCATCCTGTCGCTCGGCGCGGTGTCTGCGCAGGCAACGACCTATTATGTGAGTCAATCCTCGGGGAACGACAGTTGGACCGGCCGGGCCGCCGGTCCGGATGGCACCAGCGGGCCGTGGAAGACACTGGCACGGGCTTCAACCGAGTATATTCCCGGCGACCGCATCCTCCTGAAGTGCGGCGACACCTGGAATGAAGCGTTTCACCCCAAAGGAAGCGGAACGCCCAAGGACCCTATCACCATCGGTTCCTATGGCCAGGGCAGCAGGCCCGTGATTGACAGGCAGGATTACCGGCAGGACCTGATCGGCATTCACCTGGCCGATCAGGAGGGCTACAAGATCGTCGGAATCGAGTTCGCCCGGTGCATGACCGGCATCTACGCGGAGTATTCCGACGGCTGCCCAACCAGGAAATTCATCTGGATCGAAGACTGCTACTTCCACGATTCTCTGAAGTATGGGCATTACGAGACTTATCCCAATCCTCGGAATATCGGCCTTGGCGTCTGCTTCTTCTCGCATGAGCGCGAGAACAAGATCGTGCTGGCCGATATCACGATCAGGAATTGCGTGTTCCGCAGGCTGGCCTCCGGCGTGTGGACCAACAGTCCCGACAACTTTAACAAGAATGCGTCCTTTATCTATAATTTCGCAAACATGACCTTCGAAGACTGCCTGTTTGAAGAAGGCTATCAGTGGCAATTGGGGATACGCGGGGTTGACGGCGGGGCCGTCCGGAACTGTGTCACCCACGATATCGGCCGCGGCTTCCGAGCCTTCAACGGCGTGGCCGGCGCCATGTTCTTCCGCTGCAAGAATTGGGTCTTCGAAGACAGCGAATGGGGCTTCATCTCCATAGGCCTGGGCAGCGCCGATGGCGAGGCGTTCGACTTTGAGGGCAACTGCGACCACATGACCATGAGGAACTGCCTCTTCCACGACACCGACGGCCCCTGTTTCCTGCTTTGCTGTTACGCCTCCGACTGCCACCCTAACATGGGTGTTCGCATGGAGAATTGCGTCCTGAACGGGAAGGCCAAGCGGCCCATCGGATTGCCCCGATGCGAGATCGTCAACACGACGGATTGGAATGAAGTGATGTGGCAGCAGTGCCGCTTCTATCTTTCGCCGGGGGAAATCCTCATGAAGGTGATGGACCCCGAGAAGGAGAAGAGGTCAACCTTCGTCCGTTGTCTGGTCAGGAACCTCAGCCAGGCCTGCAGCACACGGAATCTGGCCGCGAAGGCCAAGGCGACGGCGTCCTCGCAGGAGCCCGGCAACGAGGCATCCATGGCCATCGACCGGCAAGCGGCTACCTCTTGGAAGGCCGCGTCGCCGAACGACCAGTGGCTCCAGATCGATTTCGGCAGGCCCACCGCTGTCAGCGAGTTCAGGATCAGAGAGGACGCGTCCTCCTCGGTCATCCGCTACGCCATCGAGTACTGGGACGCCAAAGCCTCCCGCTGGGTGAGTTGCTTCAACGGCAGGACCATCGGCCCCGACGTCATCGCGCCGGTCGTCAGCCGCCGCACGCGGAAGGTGCGGCTGCTGGTCGTGAGGACAGAAAACGGCAATCCCGGTATCGGCTCATTCGGGGCATACTATGATACGACCGGCTGGCTCCCCGTAAAGGCCACCGGCAAGCCATAGCCACTTGCCGACGGGGCTCGCGATCGCTTCCCGTCACCTCCTCGGCGCGACCCGTGGCGGTTGCCGCACAGGCGCGGTCGAAATCCTCGCGCCGGTTCGAACGGTCGTCCACCACGCCCGCCACGCGGGGGTTCTGCGCCAGGTTGCCGAACGTGCGGGTCGACCGCGCGGTTCACAAGAGCATGCCCGAGTCGCGGGTTGACCTGGCCTTCCGGGTGATACCCGCCCGTTGCTCGCGCCATCACAACCCGCTACCCCGCCCCCAGGTCGCGGAACTCGGCCACGGCGTCGTAAAGGGCCTTGAGGTTTTCCTGCGGCGTCCGGACCTGGACGTTGTGGATGGGGTTGAAGACGTACCCGCCGCCGGCGCCGAAGATGCGGAGCCGCTCGCGGACCTCGTCCCGGACCTCCTCCGGCGTGCCGAAGGGCAGGGTGTGCTGGGTGTCGACGCCCCCGCCCCAGAACGTGAGGCGGTCGCCGAAACGGTCCTTCAGGCCCTGCGGGTCCATGCCCGCGGCCGAGCACTGGACCGGGTTCAGGATGTCGAACCCGGCGTCGATGAAGTCGTCGATGAGCGCCACCACCGACCCGCACGAGTGGATGAACGTCTTCCAGTTTGTGTGGGCGTGAATCCAGTCGTTCAGGGCCTTGTGGAACGGCTGATAGAGGTCGCGGTAGGCCTGCGGGCCGATGAACGGCCCGTTCTGGTGGCCGAAGTCGGTTCCGGTCATGTAGACGATGTCGACGCGGTCGCCGAGCGCGTCGTGGAAGGTGGCGAGGTTCTGAAGCGCAATCTCGCACTGCCGCTCGAAGACCTCGTGCACGTAGTCGCGTCGGAGGACCGTGCTGACGTACCACTCCTCGACGTCGCGGATGCCCCTGGGGTGCTTGAGCCAGACGGCGGGCACGAGGGCGATGTCGCCGAACGCCGTCCCGCCGAAGTTGACCAGGATCGCCTTGTCGGTCTCGGTCCGGATGCGCTGGACCTCGGTGCGGAAGTAGTCCAGTTCCTCGTCCGAGACGGGGGCGAACTCCTGGAGGTTGTCCTCCACGTTGAGGTTGTCATCGTCGATGGGCGGCTGGCGGACGATGGCGTCGAGGTAGAACCCGCCCTCGGGCATCCGGCCGCTCGGCGGGGCGGACCGGTCGCCCTCCGGATACATCAGAATATCACCGTTCGCCTCGGGCTCCGTGTTGAAACCCTCCGGCACCAGGACGGGCGTGCCGTCGAACGTGGTCCAGGGCTTCCAGCCCTCGTTCTTGAAGCCGAACATGGTGGCCGAGGGGCCGACGCCGAGCACGTCGACCCCGAGGGCCTCGACCAGGTCCGCCCCCGTCTCGCCGAGCATCTGGTACGGCTCGACGACCTTGACGGGCGCTCCGGGCGCATCGAGGCCCAGGGCCTGGCGCAGCAGGTACACGCTGCTCACGTGCATGCCGGTGACCGGGCTGGCGCCGAGGTCGAGGGGCACGCGGTCGGGCTGCTCGTGGGCGAGGGCCTTCCGGACGCGCTCGCGTGAGGTCATGGGCGTCTCCTTGTTACAATCCGCCACGGGTTACGCGCGGCGGGTCTCCGCACCCGCCGCGCGCTGCGCCTCGTGGGCGCGGGCGCATCTCTCCGACCGCCTACGGCGGATGAGGATGACCAGCCGCTTCCGCGGCCGGCTCGTGCCGGGTGGCCATGCCACCCGTTCAATCCACCAGTTCGCGCTCGATCTGCTCCAGCGACTTGCCTTTCGTCTCGGGCAGCCGCGCCAGGATCACCACGAAGCCGACGACGCAGATGACCCCGTAGAGCCAGAACGCCCCGTGGGCGCCCAGGGCGCGCTTCAGAAACGGGAACGTGAACGTCAGCGCGGTGCACCCGATCCAGAGCGCGACGACCGAGACAGCCACCGCGGCCCCGCGGATGCGGTTCGGGAAGATCTCCGAGATGATGACCCACGTGACCGGGGCAAGCGTCATGGCGTAGCACGCAATGGCCGAGATCACCAGCACCAGCATGTGCACGCCGCGGCTCTCGGCGAAGTACCCCGTGCCGAGGACGGCGTAGATGATGGCCAGGCCGCCGGCGCCGAGAAGCATCAGACCCCGCCGCCCGAAGCGGTCCACCGTGAAGATCGCCACGAACGTGAACAGCAGGTTCACGATGCCGGTGACGACGATGTTGAACATGATGCCGCTGACGCCGTACCCCGCCGCCGCGAACACCTCCTGGGCGTAGTTGAAGATGACGTTGATGCCGCACCACTGCTGCAAGACCGCCAGGAACACGCCGAGGCCGAGGATCTTCAGCAGCCTCGGTTCCAGCAGGTCGCGGAAGTTGACGCGGGCGATCTCCTGCGCGGCGAGGGTGGCCCGGATGTCGGCCACCTCCGCCCGGGCGTACGCCTCGCCGCCCACGCGGGCGAGGATGCGGCCGGCCTCGGCGTCCCGCCCGTACTTGACCAGCCACCGCGGGCTCTCCGGCACCAGCCACATCAGCAGGAAGAACAGGAACGCGGGCACGGTCTCGGCCCCGAACATCCACCGCCAGCCGTATTGCCCGTTCCATGACGCCCGGAGAAAATCGAGCGTGGCATCGTCCGGAACCGGTTCGGCGAGAGAATAGTTCACGATCTGGGCCGCCAGGATCCCGATCACGATCGTCAACTGGTTGATCGAGACGAAACGGCCGCGCGTCTCGGCCGGCGAGACCTCCGCAATGTACATCGGCGAAAGGCTCGAGGCCAGGCCGATGCCCACACCACCCAGCAACCGGAACAGGTTGAACCAGACGAAGTCCCATGCCAGCGCCGTGCCGACCGCCGAGGCCGTAAACAGCGCGCCCGCGGCGATGAGAAGACGCTTCCGGCCAAGCCGGTCGCTCAGCATCCCGGACAGGACCGCCCCGACCACGCACCCGACCAGGGCCGCGCTCATCGCCATGCCCTGGTAGAACGAGTGGCCGCTGATGCCGAAGAACGGCTCGTAAAACGGCTTGGCGCCGCCGATGACGACCCAGTCGTAGCCGAACAGGAGCCCGCCCATCGCCGCCACCAGGCAGATGAGCCAGATGAACGCCATGTGGTACGACGCGGCCGGACGCGGTGCAGGCTCGGTCATGCGTTCACTCCAGGAGAAGATCCACCTCGGCGGCGGAGGTCCAGGGTCCACCGTTCACCTCCGCCTCGGCCACCAGTTTCACGTACCGCCCCTGCCGCGGCGCCTCGAACCGGAGGCGTTTCGTCTGCCCCGTATTCGGCCACGTGCCGGTGGCGGCGGGCCGGCCCCACTGCTTCCCGTCATGGCTGACGTACACCGCGTACCTGGCGATGCGGCCGTTGGCCTGGTCCTGCCGGGGCACGTACGCGAGGCCCCGCACCGGCACCGTCTTCTTGAGGTCGATAACCAAGTGATGGGGAAGGCCATCCGCCTGGGGCTCGTACCGCGTGTGCCAGATCGTCTTCGGATCGCCGTCCATCGCCCGGGCGGCCTCGTAACCAACGTGCTGGCTGTCCGCGGAGACGGTGGCGCCCAGGCGCTGGAGGGCGGTCGGCTCCTTCACGAGCGATCGCACCTGGTCCAGGGTCACCGCGTGCTTCGGGGCGAACGCCTCGGACGCCGCGTACGCCAGCAGGCTGTGCCGCATCTGACGGGCCACGGGCCGGTTTGCCAGATCGTCGGCCAGGTCGATGGAGCAGACCAGGAGCCGGCCCTTGCCCACCTTCGCCTCGAAGACCAGGCCGAGCCGCTTCGGGTCGAACCAGTCCGGCACGACCTGGACGATCGGCCGCAGGCCCTCCGGCAGGTCATCCAGCACCATGGCCGACGCCCGGCGGACCAGGTCCCACCACTGCCAGTTCGTATGCGACTCCGTGGGGAACGCCGCCAGCGCCGGGTGCCCGGGGTCGCACAAGATGCCGAGGGTGTGCGGCGCCTGGCCGCCCGTCCACGCCGTGTTCCAGAAGATGGGCACAAAGCCCAGCGCCACGTCGGTCCGGACGCGGTCCGGCGGAACCATGAGCATCACCCTGCCGCCCTCGCGGAGCCTGCCGGCCGCCGGCTCGCCGAGGTCACGCACCAGCAGCACGCCGTCCGGCACGGCGGTGACGACCGCCGCGGGGTACACCCACAGGTCCCAGTCGTTCTCCACGTCGGCGCCCTCCAGGCCGACGACGAACGTCAGTCGTTGCGGCCGGGTGAAGGCGCCGAGCCGGAGCAGCGTGTCGGCTACATGCGTGACCGCGCCGGTGGGAACCCGTTTGGGTTCGAGGTCGCCCGAGGCGACGGTCTGGCCCGAGGCGCTGCGCAGGGCCCAGCGGATCTTGGCGTCCAGGTCGTCGGGCCCGTAGTGGGCCACGCAGATGTGCGGCCGGAACCAGTCGCCGGCCGTGTAGACCCGCTTCGCCATCCGCACCAGCGGCACGGTGGGGCTGCAGAACCGCCGGTAGGCCTCGGGTGTCACGTACGGCTTGGCATCCCAGAACGGGTCCAGCACGCCGACCAGGGCGGTGCCCTGCCCGGGAAAGTCGTGCAGGTCGAGCAACTGGAACCCGCCGAACCCGGGCGTCCGGAGGGCCGACTCGATCTCCTCCTTGTAGCAGAGCACCTGGAGCCGGCCGGAGGCCATCAGGAAGTCGCGGGCCTGGTCGCCCATGTGGGCGGCCTCTAGAAAAGCGCGGAAGACCTCGAAGTTCCGCGCCTTCAGCACGCCCGTGTACTTCCGGGTCTCGTCGAAGTTCGGGTACGCGCACCACTGGCCGATCTCGTGCGAGACGACCGGCACGTCGTAGGCGCCGACGACGTCGCGGTAATCGGTCTCGGTCTCGGGCGGGTGGGCGTTGAGGCGGTCCTTCAGCCCCCGGCCCCACTGGTGGATGCGCGGCCGCGGCGTGCTGTGGTACTGGCTCTCGGGGATGATCGGCCAGCCCGAGCCGCCCGTGTACAGGCGCCGTGGGTCCGTCGCCTTGCAGTGGGCGACCCAGGGGCGGAGGAACTTGGCGCCGCGTCCCGGCCCGCCGGGCTCGTTGCCGTAGGCCATCAGCAGGAACGAGGGATGGTTGCCGTAGGCCCGCAGGATGCGCTCGGTCTCGGCATAAATGTATTTATCGATGGGTTTGCCCTGGCCGACGGCGGTCCAGAACGGCCCCTCCACCTGGAGGTAAAAGCCGAGTTCATCGGCGGCCGTGAAGGCGGCCTCCGGGGGGCAGTGCGAGTGGAACCGCATGTGGTTCAGCCCGCACGCCCGGCACCGCCGGATGATGCGCTTCCAGTGGCCGGTGTCCGTCGGCGGATAGCCGGTCTTCGGGAAGATGCAGCACTCCAGCGTCCCCCGCAGGAAGATGGGCCGCCCGTTCAGCACGAACTGCGTGCCCTTCGTTGTAATGTGCCGCATGCCGAACGTGGTCTCGGCCGTGGCCCGCCAGACGGGACCTTCGACGCTCTCAATGGGCCGGGCGCGGATCGACACGGCAAACTTGTAAACGGCGGGGGAAAACTCGTCCCACAGACGGCAGGCGTCACCGAGGTCTAACTCGCACAGGGTCAACACCTTTTGCTCGCCGGTGACGCTAAACGTCATCTCGGTCGAGGGCGGCGGCAGGGACTTGCCCTCAATGGCGGCCTGCACGTCGGCGTAGACGGCCACCGCCTTGCCCGTGGCGTTGCCGATGGTCGCGCGCACGCGGGCTGTTTTCTTCGCCACGTCCGGGTACACCTGGACGTCGTCAATCCACACGGGGTCGGTGGCACGGAGTTCGATCCGGCCGGTGATGCCGTTCCAGTTCGACTGCGTGTGGTCGCTGACGCTGTGGGCGTTGACGCCCACGGCCACGTGCATCCGGTTGTCGACGCGGATCGTCAGGCGGTGCGCGCCCGGCGCCAAGTGCTCCGTGAGGTCGTACACGTGCGGCACGGAGAGCGAGTCGGCGGAGCCGACCTTCGCGTCATCCACCCACACGGTGGTGGTCCAGTGGCACCGCTCCAGCAGCAGGACGACGCGCTTCCCTTTCCACGCCTCGGGGACAGCCACCGTCCGCTGGTACCAGGCGGCGCCGACGTAGTGCTTCTCGGGCTGGAGCCAGAACGGCACCTTGACGTGGCCGGGCTCGCGGTAGGGGGCGTACCGGTCGGCCTGGAACCAGGAACGGTCCTTGATGCCGCCGGTCCAGTGCGTCTCGACCGAGACATCGTGGCCGAAGCCCTGCTCCTGGAGCGAGCCGGGCAGGCGGATGGTCTCGGGCAGCCCCTGGTCGAACCATTTGGCGCCCGCGCCCTCGTCGTCGGGGTCGAGACGGAACCGCCACGGTCCGGCCAGCGAGAGGACGTTGGCGTCATCGTCGGCGGAAGCCCCCGCCTTCCCGTTGGCCGCGACGGCTGCCAGCAGGCAGGCGACAACGATGGTTCCACACGCAGTCGAGCGGCGGCGCATGGGGCCTTCCTTTCAGCGCCGGGGCTTGCCCGGCTCATGCCGCGGGTTCGGGGTCGGCATCCGGGCGTTACCGCTTCGGCCGGAGGCGGACGAGCATCACGCCGTGGCGGTTCACCTTGGCCGCGTATCGGCCGTCGGCCTCGCCGAGGTCCTTCTGCCTCCACAGGTCGCGGACGCGGCACGGGCCCTCCAGGTCCAACTGCTTCCAGGTGACAGCCATCTCGCGTTCCACCTCGCCGAAGTTGAAGAGGCCGACGGCCAGGCTTCCGTCGGCCATCGGCTTCGAGAGCACCAGGGCCTCGTCGGTCTGCACGACGGGCCGGGCCTGCCGCCCGAGCGGGTCCTGGTCCACCGCGATGACCTCCGGGTTGCACAGGACGTTCAGCGTGAACGCATCGAGGCGGGTGATGTCGCCGGAGTAGATGAGGGGGGCGGCCATCAGGCACCACATCGACATGTAGGCATACTGTTCGTTCGGCGTCAGCGGGGTCATCCGCGGCGGATCGGTCCGACGGCGCGCGTTGCCCACGTACCCGATGAGGATGTAGTCCGGGTCGTTCCAGTGCCCGGGGCCGGCGTGCTCCCAGTGCCGGGCGTTCGCGAGGCCGATGTGGAAGCAGCCGGGCAACCGGCTGCCGGCGCGGAGGCCCAGGTCGCCGGTGGTCCGCCAGCAGTGACCGCCCACCTCGGCCCCCCACTCCCACACGTTGCCCATGCCGTACTGGCAGAGGTTGTAGACGATGTCGCGGGGGAGGTCCTTCAGTATCTCGTTCATCTTGCGGTACGGGCGCTGGAGCCGCTCCAGTCCCTCGCCGAGGTTCTCCTTCTTGGCCACGCCGCCGTAGGAGCACCAGTCGTACTTGAGAAAATCGAAGCCCCAGGCGGCGAACTGCTCGGCGTCGACCCGCTCGTGCTGCCAGGTGCCCTCGTATCCCGCGCAGGTCCGCGGGCCGGGGGAGGTGTAGAGGCCGATTTTCAGACCCCGGGCGTGGACGGTGTCGGCCAGCGCCTTCATGTCGGGAAAACGTTTGTTCGGGCGGATGGGCTCGTCCGGGCCGCGCGGGTCGGACGCCAGGGCCGGGTCCTTCGAGTCCACCTTCACCATCCAGCAGTCGTCGATGTTGACGTACTGGTACCCGACGTCGGCCATGCCGGAGGCGATCATGGCGTCGGCCGCCTTCCGCACGTCCTCGGCCGTGATGTGGTCGTACCAGGTGTACCAGTCGTTCCAGCCCATCGGCGGGGTGAGGGCGAGCGTGTCGCCGACGACGATCGTCAGCGCCCGCTCGTCCCGGCCGGAGCCGTTCTCGGCCTTCAGCGTCACGGCATATCGGCCGCGTTCCTCGGGCGTGCGGCCGGTGAGGATGCCGGTCTTTTCGTCGAGGCGGAGGGAGGCGGGCAGGTTCGCCGCCGCGAAGGCCATCGGCCGCTCGCCCGTGCATGGAATGCGGTAAAGCAGCGGCCGGCCGGGCCGGCACCCGTACACGACCGGCCCGTTGATTCGCGGCTCCGGGCCGGGCGCGGGCGTCAGGATGACCCGCTCCTGGTCGCGCCCCGGCCGGTCGACGGCCTTTGGCCCCGCGCCGGAGGCGACGAACGCGGCGTCGGCCCAGTCGGCATGGTCGAAGTGGACGTGGTCGCCGGCGGAGGTGACCAGCAGGAGCAGGCGCCGGGCGCCCTTCAGCCCCACGTCGACCCGTTTCGCCCCCTGGCCGCCTTTCATGACGCCGCTGTCGAATCGCTTCTCGCCGTCGGCGTAGACCTGAAACTGGACGGACCCCTTGCCGCCGGCCGAGTCGTCGACGCCGACCCAGGCGGTGAACCGCTCGGTCCGGCCGTCCAGGCGGACGTGCAGGGCCGAATCGGCGTGCGTGCCGACGCCGCGGTCGAACCGCTTGCCGGCGATCGCCATCGGCTTCTCGGTGCAGTTGCGGTCGACCTGGGGCTGGCCCCAGCCGGCCGACATCTTCGAGAGGTCCAGGGCCGACAGCGGCACCGTCTCGGCCGCCGGACACGCCCCCGGCCGGGCCAGGCCCAGCGCGGTCACGCAAACGACGAAAAGCATCAATGGTCGATGGCCCATGTGTCCGCCTCCCACCCGGTCCATGAACGCGCGCCGGCGCAGCGCGCTGCGTGACGGCCATTATGGGGTTTCGTGCGGCCGCCCGCAAGCGCCATCGCGGTGGCCGGACCGCTCGCCGATGGCGGCCATGGGTTACGTTCGGGAGGATTTGAGAGTGGGGGAGGGCTGATTTGCCGGGAAACGCCGGGACCAACATGGTTTTGTCTTGTTGCAGGCCGTTTCGCCCGCGATAATGCCGTCTTCAACTCCCAAAGAAAGGGGTCTCACATGGCAAAGGTAAGCAGAGCCGCATTCCGCGATCTGGCACAAGGTTTTGGGCTGCTCTCGGATCCCACGCGACTTGGCGTCCTGACGTTACTCGCGAAGGGCCCGAAGAACGTCACGGCACTGTGCAAGGCCCTCGGCCTCAAGCAGCCCGCGGTGAGCCACCATCTCGGTCTGCTCCGGATGGGCCGGCTCTTGAACAGCACACGCCAAGGCAAGTGTGTGCTCTACTCAACGGACAAGGCGAACCTGAAGGCGCTGGCGTCGGCGTTGGCGAATCTGATGCCGAAGTGAGGCGTGAACAGAGCGCCAAGTAGCGGAGTTGCAGTAGGGGCTCCCGGCCTACTCTCCGCTTATGATCATTGTGCGGCCACCCACCGCGGGGCGAGATAGGAGCCCATGTCATGAGCCGGAGTCGCAGCCTCTCCCTCCGAGCAGCCCTGTCTATCCTGACGACCTGCCTGGCATGGCCGGGGGCCCTGGCAGGCGCCAGTGCAGACCGGCCTCAGGAGACAGGCCGGATGGCGCTTCCCATCCGCGGGCTTCACACCTTTGCGCCTGCCAAGAAGGACCTCGCAGCGGCGCTGGAGTTCATCAGGCAGTCGCTTCCGGCGGAGGGCGTGAACACGCTCATCCTGGAGGTCAACTACGGCTACCCGTTTCAGTCGCGGCCGGAGATGGCCGACCGGTCGGCCCTCGGCCGGGACGAGGTCCGCCGGATCGCCGAGGCGTGCCGGGAGAAGGGGATCACGCTCGTCCCGCAGATCAATTGCCTCGGACACCAATCCTGGGCCAAGCGCAACAGCCGCCTCCTCCAGGCTCACCCGGAATTCGACGAAACACCGGGCAAGTACCCCGAGAACAAGGGTATCTACTGTCGCAGTTACTGTCCGCTGCACCCGGACGTCCACAAGGTGCTGTTCGACCTGATCGACGAACTCATCGCCGCGTGCGATGCGAAGGCGTTCCACGTGGGCATGGACGAGGTGTTCATCCTGGCCGACCCCGACTGCCCGCGGTGCAAGGGGAAGGACCCGGCCGCGCTGTTTGCCGGGGAAGTCAAGACGCTTCATGCGCACCTGAAGGCACGCGGGTGCCGGATGTGGATGTGGGGTGACCGGTTCCTCGACGGGAAGGCCACCGGTATCGGAAAGTGGGAGGCCAGCACCAACGGCACCCACGCCGCCATTGACCGGGTGCCGAAAGACATTGTCATCTGCGACTGGCACTACGGCAAGGCGCCTGAGACGCCGCGCTTCTTCGCCCGGAAGGGTTTTGGCGTCGTCGCCTGCCCGTGGAGGAAGTCCGACGTGGCGGTGGCCCAACTCGGCCACATCCGGGCGGTTCGCGCCGGCGCCGACAAGGCCGTCGCCGCGAGGGCACTGGGAATGGTCCAGACCACGTGGTGCGGCTTTGCCCCGTTCCTTCGGGCCTACAAGGCGCAGGCGGCGGGTGCGGCGCCGACCAAGGACGCCGCTTCCGAGGCCGCCCAGTGCTTCCGCGCCCTGGCAAGAGCCCTGCGCGAGAAACCGTGATGGGGCGCCCCGGAATCATAAGGACTGTCGCGTTCTGTCTCGCCGTGGCCGGATTGACTCTGGCGCTGCCGGCGGCTCAAGACGCTGTGTTGCCCCCGGTTACTCTCTACGTAGCCACCAACGCCGAAGACGCCGTGGAACAAGGGCATCGACGCATTCCACTTCAAGCCCGGCGACATCAGACCCTGGCCCGATTTGCAGGACGTCGAAGTCATCGTCTTCCACTCGTGGAACACCTCCCGCGTTCGGATCGCCTCCGTGGACGAGACGAATTGCATCGTCACGTTCACCGGCCCGACGGTTTTCCGGCCGCTGGCATGGGGCATCTACTTCGACCAGGGCTCGAACGGAATGCTCGTCGAGAACAACATCGTGTACCACACGCTGACGGGCGGCATTATGAACACCGGCCACCCGGCCAACGTCGTGCGGAACAACATCTTTGCCCTCAGCGCGCGGACCGCCGCGTGGCGGTACACGTGGATTCGCGAACCGTCCACACGCTTCGAGCGGAACATCATCTACCTGACCCAGGGCGACCTGTTCCACAACGACGGTGGCCGCACCGACACGAAGAGCGTGTGGGACCACAACTGCTTCTGGCGGGCCGACGGCAAGAAACTGCTGTTCTACGGCGAGACCTTCGAGGACTGGCAGGCGAAGGGGATGGACCGTCACAGCATCGTCGCCGACCCGAAGTTCATTGACGCGGCGCGCTTCAACTTCGCCCTCCGGCCCGACTCTCCGGCGCTCGGGCTGGGCATCAAGTCGATCGACGTGAGCACGGTTGGCCTGGTGGGCCCGCCGGAATGGGTGAACCTGCCGAAGGGTCGCACGTTTTCTCCGACCGTCCTTCCGCCGCCCCCGCCTCCGCCGAAGCCTGTGCCGGGACGGCGTCGAACTGACGCTCGCTGAGTAACACCTCCGTTGTGCATGCCGCCGCACCAGGAACACATGATTCACTGCTTCACTTCACGGGCGCCTTCGGTGGGTGCCGGAATGGCGACTCTGATGCTATGTGGCAGGTGCGGCCAACCAGCGACGACTTCAGCGAAGTCGGGCGGGATTTCTGGCATGTTCCGGGGCCTGTTTCCGGCTCGCTGCAAATGCGCTGAAGCGCTGGCAGGCGTAGGACGTAAGTGTTCAGATTTGCGTGGCTTACGGTTTTCATCGAGCCTTCGCTTACGTGGGCCGATCCCTATCTGTACCTCGGGATCATCGCGGATTACGCGTGTGCCAAATGGCAGCCGCCGACCCTCCCGCCGTCGGAGGCGCTCGATCCGCTTATCGGCCTCGTGAAAAAAAACAGGAAAACCGCGGATTTTCGCTTGACTCGTTCGTCGGGATAGACGAAACTGGCAGAATTGACGGAGTGGTCAGAAGTGACAAGCCATTCATGGGAGGCCCTGTGAAAAAGCCAAAGCGGCGTATCTCGCGAAGCCGGCGCCGCAGAAACGCGACCCGTCAGAAGCTTCTGGACGCCGCTCGCGCGGTGTTCGCGGAACGCGGACTGGATCTTACCCGGATCGATGAGATTACCGAGCGGGCCGACGTGGGCAAGGGCACGTTCTATAACCACTTCGGCAGCAAAAAGAAGATCATCCACGAGACCATGCGATGCATGCTGTCCGAACTGGTCGAGGCCGTGGAGGAGCGCTGCCATGGCGTCACCGAGTTGCCCGAGTTGCTCGACGCGCTCATCGGCGCGCATATCGAATTCTTCTGCACCCGTTGGGAAGACTTTGTGCTCTACTTCCAGGGCCGTGGCGATCTGATGTTGGTCGACAGCTACCCGGGCATCGAGACGCCGTTCCACGACTACCTGGCGTGTGTGGAGCGTCTGGTGGACGGCGCAATCCCCGCACGGCATTCGCCGGCGGTGATGGGGCGCATTGCGTGTGCGGTGGCGGGTTTCGTGAGTGGCTACTACGCATTTGCAGTCATCAGCCCCGGCGACGAGAACACCGATTCGACGTTCGCTTCGCTTCGCGAACCCATGGTGGCCAGTCTTGTGCGGTTCATACGTGAGGCATTGCCCGAGCCGGAGGGCGAGCAACCACAAGGCGCCGGGCCGTGAACGGGCCTTCGGACCGGGCCGTTGCCGAACCGAACGGCGGCGGCTCACATGCAGGGAGGAGGGAAAGATGACACAAACAGAGACCGTAGTGGAAGCGGCCGTACGGCAACAGGTTTGGGGGGTCGCGGCCAGCATCGACATCTACAACTGCAACCCGGCGACGATTCGTTCCGCCGAGAAGATCAGGCAGTTCGTCGTCGAACTCT
>CAZEBQ010000055.1:0-14258 GCA_964510295.1 uncultured Anaerolineales bacterium
TGACGGGGTCGATCTTCTTTTCCGGCAGCGGCGAGATGGCCTCGTCGTCGGTGTCCATGCAGGCGTAGCGTTTCATCATCTCCCGCCGCCGGGCGGCCTGCTTGTCGACGCGCTTGGCGCCCGCGATCTCGCTCCACGTGCCGTGGTAGGGGGTGTTGAGGTCGATCCACGTTATCAGGCGGTCCCACGCTTCCTCGTCCAGCCTCACGCCGTTGTGGCCCCTGGTGAGCATCTGAACCAGTTCGGTCGTGCCGGCGTGGAACTCCATCGGCGTGAGCATGCGGATGTTGCTTTCGATGCCCGGCCGCCGCACGTACCTCGCCAGCGCGTTATAGCCGACCGAGAATTTCCCGCTGTCGTGCCCGCCGTTGCCCTTGTGCTGCGATCGCCACCCGTCGATGGCGATGCCGCGAAGGTCGGGCATCTGGGCGGGCTTGAATCGCCCGCCGGCGTCGGGGCTGTGACAGCCGAGGCAGTACTTGTTCACCACGGGCTGGACTTCGCGTGCGAAACTGAAGCCCCTGACCGGCCCGCGCCACGGCTCGATGTCCGACGGCTTTCGCCGCAGCGCCTCGCTTGCGACGACGGGCGGGGTCTGGCCCTGCCTCTCGTGGCAACCGACACAGGATACGGTCTCGCCGGGCATGCCCACGAACCAACTGCGCATGATCTGGAGCGCGCGGCCGTCGGCGTCGAGGGGCTGGACGGAGATCGGCGTGTTGGCCGGCACGCGGAAGACGGCCGAGCCGTCGGTCGCGACGGGCACCGTGCCGAGCACACGCTTGATGTCCCACGGCCCGTCGGCCCCGACCACGCCCAGCAGCCCGCCCGTCCCGTGATAACTGAAGTGATACGTGAACAGCCGCAACTTCTTCACCGTTCCGCGCGGAATGCCCGCCAGCCCGCCGCCGCGGTACACGTCGACCAGGTAGACCAGGGCATCCCTGCGTTCGGGGTTGCAGCGGCTGGTGACGAGGGGCGGCCTGGGCGTGCTGCGCAGGGGGATCGGCTCGAGCAGGGCGAAGCCCGTCCGCTCGGCCAGCAGCACCATGTTGTCGAAGACGTCCACGAGGTAAACGCCCCACAGAGACGACGTGGTCGGCTTGCAGGAGACGAGGAAGTACTTGTCGGTGAGGGGATACGGATGCAGGAACTTCGGCCAGGACGAATCGACGAGCCGGTCGCGGATGATCGGCTCGACCTTCTTGCCCCGCCCCGGGATCCGCTGGACGACGCCGTCGGCCTCCCGCCGGCCCCTGGCGGGGTCGAAGATCACCAGTTCGCCCATCCGCTTGACGCCGTGATGGCCCGTGACGATGCCGACCACCTTGCTCGGGTGGCCCGGGATGGGCCTGGCGTAGAAGATGCCGTTCGGCCAGAACGAGTTGCTGCCATAGAGTTCCGCCTGGCCCGTGCCGTCGGGGTTCATGCGGAACAGGATTCGCGAGTTCGAGTGAGGCAGGTCGGAGTACTCCCACCGCAGATAGCCGACCCGCCCGTCGTTCAGGACGGTTGGGCACCAGTTGTGGTCCTGGTCGAACGTCAGGCGGCGGATCCCGCCCGAAGCCGTCTCCAGCAGATACAGGTTGGTCACCTTGGAGTTGCCCCGCACGCACGGCACGCCGATGAACGGGGCCGTCGAGGAGAACATGATGTTCCCGTCGGGCAGGTAGCAGGCGTCGTAGTTGCTCACGTCCGGCTGGTCGATGAGTTTCAGTTGCCGCAGTCGCTGGGGCGAGCGGAGATCGACGTCGAGTTCGAAGACGCCCCACTGCCCGTTCGGGTCGGGCATGGAGAACAGCAGTTTCGTCGCGTCGAAGTGAAGGTCCACGTCGCCGACGAACTTCTTGTCTTTCGGGCTGAACAGCGTCCGGATCTTTCCGCCCGATCGCAAGTCCGAAAGGACGCCGATGATGTTGTCGTAGCCCGTCTGCCTGAGGCTCGAGTTGCTCTGCCAGTTTGCCGGCAGGCCCAGGTTGTTCGCGCCCCGGCTGACCAGCAGCACCTCGTCGAAGTCCAGCACGGGGTTCTCGCGCGCCAGTTCCCGCACGGCCCGGCGGGCGCGGAAGTACAAGGTATGGCTGCTGAATTCGGGGCTGTCCGCCGCCAGGGCTTTGAGGGCCTTCGCGATTCCCGCGGCCGCCCGCTCGAAGGCGGCCGTGTCGATGCCCGCGCTTCGCAGGTCTTCGGCCAGCAGCGCCCCCGAGGCGAGCACGTCCTGCACCGCAGCGACGTACGGCCCCTGCGGGACGGCTGCCTTGGCCTTGGGGCCCTTCGCGGCCTTGCCCGTCACACGCTTGCGGGTGGACCACGTGCCCGCGCTGGACTGATCGGCCGGCTTGTTGAGGGCGATGTTCTTGTTCGGATCGTCCGCGCCATACACCTCGATCTCGTCGAGGTGCAACCAGGTGTTGTCGGGCAACTGGATCCGCACGAACCGTGCCGACTCGCCCTTGACCCCCACGACGAGCGGCTTCTTGTCGGTGTGGCCAAGGAAGGTCTTCCCGTTGTGGCGGTAGACGGTCCGCCACGTCTTGCCGTCGTCGCCGAGCATCACGTGCAGCCTGGCCGCACGCTCGTCGGCGGTGTTGCAGCGGTTGTAGACGACGACGCGGTCGAGACGGGCCTTGGCGCCCAGGTCGACCTGCCACCACGGCTTGGCCTGCTGGTTCGTGTGGAAGCCGAATCCGCCGTTCTTGACCCCGTCGCAGCCTCCGGCCGCATCCGACTGCGTCGACACGCCGCCCGCCCGGCCGCCGCCCGACGTCGGCGCCACGTCGAGGAGTTGCCTCTGCCACTCGGCTTGAAGGCGTTCGTGAAAGTCGCTCTCCGCACCAACGGCCGGGGCCGCCGGCATCGCTGCCGCCAAAAAGGCCGCAAGAACCGCCTTAACCCAGTGTGTACTCGTCACTCGTTCATCTCCCGACACGACCGACTGCGCCGTTGTCATGACGCAGGTCATTTCCTCCGACCTGTTCGGGCGGAATCACTATTATAAACACTCTTCGGCCGAATCGTCTTCGCTTTCCCCAAAACTGCCGTAAACTGTTCGTGGGACAACGGTAGCCTCCTCGCTGTATCCGAAAGTCTTTTGGTCACCTTCCGAATACAGCAGCGCTACCGTTGTCCTCAACTCCTTTATCCCGGTAATGGGCGTTGAACCTTTTTTTGCTTGAGCCCCGCCGCACACCGATCTAGAATGTGTCGTGGGTCGTTTGTCTGGCTTGCCTACCAACTGTCTCCGGTCGAAGCGGAAGACACACGCAAGAGCAGGGCACAGCACAATCAGGATGCGGCGGTTGAACCAACGTTCGACGAGCCGGTCTGCGCACGGCGAAGACCGGTTGCGCGAGTGCTGTGGTCTCTTCGGGATCGCCTTCCCGACGGCCGCCGATCTGGCGGCCCACGAGCGCACCGTCGAGGAGGTCCATATCGGCGTGGTCGTCGACAGCCTCGGCTACCTGAGCGTCGATGGGCTGCTCTCGGCCGTCAGCGGCCCGCCGCAGGACTATTGCACGGCGTGCTTCACCGGCCGCTACCTGTGCCCGGCGCCCGAACCCGTGGACAAGTTCGCGACGGAAGTGAGGTAGCTCGTGGAGGACGGTCGCGATGCGCTGCTTGCCCTCGAGGATGGGCGGGTTTTCCGTGGCCGCTCGTTCGGCGCGGCGGGGACGCCGTGCGGTGAGATAGTGTTCAATACCTCGATGACCGGCTACCAGGAGATCCTAACCGACCCGTCCTACGCCGGGCAGATCGTCACAATGACCTATCCGCTCATCGGCAACACCGGCGTCAACCCCGATGACACCGAGTCGGAGCGCATCCAGGTCGAGGGACTCATCGTCAAGGAATGCTGCCGCGTGCCGAGCAACTGGCGGGCGCGCCGGTCGCTGCCCGACTACCTGCGGAGCCAGGGCGTCGTGGGCATCGAGGGGGTGGACACCCGCGCGCTCACCCTCCACATCCGCACCGTCGGGGCGATGAAGTCGGCCATCTCGACCGACGGCCGCAGTGCCGACGAACTCATCGAGATGGCCCGCGCCTGGCCGGGACTGGTCGGCCGCGACATGGTCCAGCACGTCACCTGCGCCGAGACGTATCACTGGGACTCGCCGGCGGCGAGGCGCTTCCGCGTGGTGGTCTACGACTTCGGGTGCAAGCGGAACATTCTGCGGCTGCTCGCCGCGACCGGCTGCGAGGTGCTGGTCGTGCCGGCCACCACGCCAGCCTCCGAGGCCCTGGCCCTTGGGCCCGACGGGTTCCTGCTCTCGAACGGGCCGGGTGACCCCGCGGGCGTGCCCCACGTGGTCCGCGAAATCCGGGAGATGTTGGGCACGAAGCCCATCTTCGGAATCTGTCTCGGACACCAGCTATTGGGCCTTGCGCTTGGCGGGAAAACGTATAAGTTGAAGTTCGGCCACCGCGGAGCCAACCACCCGGTCAAGGAAATCGCCACCGGCAAGGTGGACATCACCAGCCAGAACCATGGCTTCTGCGTGGATATCGATTCGCTTCCTGCCAACGAGGTGGAACTCACCCACGTCAATCTGAACGATGGCACGCTCGAGGGCTTCCGACACCGTAGGCTGCCCATTTTCGCCGTGCAGTATCATCCTGAAGCCTCTCCCGGACCGCACGACTCCAGGCGGCTCTTCGACGAGTTCACGGAAATGATGGCGGGATACAGTCGGTCGGCGGCTCAGCCGGCCGCGCGCGAGGAACCGTAGTGGACCACGATACGATTCTCATCCTTGACTTCGGCTCTCAATACAGCCAACTCATCGCGCGGCGGGTGCGCGAGCAGCATGTCTTCTGCCGCCTCGAACCCTGTACGATGTCGCTCGACGCGGTGCGAGACCTCCAGCCCAGGGGCATCATCCTCTCGGGTGGCCCATCGAGTGTGTGGGCCGAGGGAGCGCCGACCTGTGAGCCAGGCCTCCTGGACCTCGCCGTCCCGGTCCTTGGCATCTGCTACGGCATGCAGCTCCTCGCCAATCTGATGGGTGGCAGGGTCGAGCGAGGCGACGCAGGCGAATACGGGCCCGCCGCCATCGAGATCGTCGAACGCAACGCGTTCTTCGCCGGCTGCGATGACACCGAGCGGGTGTGGATGAGCCACGGCGACAGCGTCACCGGGCTGCCCGCCGGCGCGAACGTGACAGCGCGAACGCCCACGGTCGGCGTCGCTGCATTCGCCGACACGACGCGTCGGCTCTACGGCGTGCAGTTCCATCCCGAGGTGAGCCACACACCCAAGGGCAAGCAGATGCTTCGCAATTTCCTGTTCGACATCTGCGGCTGCGGCGCCGACTGGACGATGGAGTCGTTCATCGAAGAGGCCACGCGCGCCATTCGCAAGCGCGTCGGGGCCGAGCGCGCGGTGTGCGGCCTGAGCGGCGGGATCGACTCGACCGTGGTCGCCACCCTCGTCAATCGCGCGGTCGGCGACCAGCTCACGTGCATCTTCGTGGACAACGGGGTGCTGCGCGCGGGCGAGGCCGAGGAGGTCATGCACGTAGCGCGCGACGAGATCGGCTTGAATGTTATCGCTGTGGCCGCTGTGGAGCGGTTCCTCGAGCGGCTCAAGTGCGTGACCGACCCGGAGGAGAAGCGGCTGATCATTGGCGACGAGTTCGTCCGTGTGTTCACGGAGGAAGCGGAGCGACTTGGCGGGGCCCGCTTCCTGGCGCAGGGCACGCTTTTCCCCGACCTCATCGAAAGCCGATCCGCCTTCGGGGGGCCGTCGGCGCGAATCAAGAGCCACCACAATGTCGGCGGCATGCCGAGTTGGTCGCAGTTCGAGCTCATCGAGCCGCTACGCGAGCTGTTCAAGGACGAGGTGCGCGAACTCGGCAGGGAACTTGGCCTTCCCCACAGCATCGTTCATCGCCAGCCTTTTCCCGGCCCGGGGTTGGCGGTAAGGGTCGTGGGGGAGGTTACTCCCGAAGGGCTCGACATTCTGCGGCAAGCCGACGCCGTCGTGCAGGAGGAAGTGAGAACCTGGGAACACTATGACCGCATCTGGCAGTCCTTCGCCGTCTTGCTCCCTGTGCGCAGTGTGGGCGTGATGGGCGACGCGCGAACCTATGACTTTGCTGTAGCCATCCGAGTCGTCACGAGCCGCGACGGCATGACCGCCGATTGGGCCAGGCTGCCCGACGACCTGCTCGGGCGCCTCTCGGCCCGCATCATCAACGAGGTAGATGGTGTCAACCGCGTCCTCCACGACATCAGTTCGAAGCCGCCCAGCACCATCGAGTGGGAATAGATGATCGCCATCGTCGATTACGGATTGGGCAACCTCAAGAGCGTCAAGTGCGCCCTTGACCGCCTCGGCGAGGGCGCGGCGGTCGTTTCCGACCGTAGCGGAATTCTCGCTGCCGATGGTATCGTCCTGCCCGGCGTCGGGGCGTTCCGGCGCGCGATGCAGAATCTGAGCGAATTGGGCCTCCTCGAGACGATGCACGAGGCCGGTGATTCCGGGAAGCCGGTTCTTGGCATCTGCCTCGGGCTCCATCTCTTCTTCGGCGAAAGCGCCGAGCACGGGCAACACAAGGGGCTGAACATCATTGCCGGCAACGTCGCCCGCTTTGCCGTCGGGCAGAAGGTCCCGCACATGGGCTGGAACGAGGTGCAGCACGAGAATCCCTCTCCGCTCTTTGAGGGCATTGTGGACCAGAGTTTCTTCTACTTCGCGCACTCCTACTTCGTGGAGCCCGAGGACCCGGGCG
This sequence comes from uncultured Anaerolineales bacterium, assembly GCA_964510295.1. Taxonomy (GTDB): domain Bacteria; phylum Planctomycetota; class Phycisphaerae; order FEN-1346; family FEN-1346; genus JAUVZF01. Next base: position 6,732 of record CAZEBQ010000055.1, read on the forward strand.
CCGTGATCGGCAGCACGGACTATGGCGGGAGGTACGCCTCGGCCGTCCAAAAAGGGCGGGTGTTTGGCGTGCAGTTCCACCCCGAGAAGTCCGGCCCGGCGGGGCTGAAACTGCTGACGAACTTCTGCCGGCTGTGTCGGAGGGGCTAGGTGCTCGCCAAGCGAATCATTCCGTGTCTCGACGTGAAGGACGGGCGGGTGGTCAAGGGGCGCTCGTTTGTCCAACTGCGCGACGCCGGCGACCCCGTCGAGTGCGGCAGGGCCTACAGCGACGCCGGGGCGGACGAATTGGTCTTTCTCGACATCACCGCCACCCTTCAGGCGCGCAAGACCATCAGGGATCTCGTCGCGCGGGTAGCCGAGCAGGTCTTCATTCCGTTCACCGTCGGCGGCGGGATCCGCGGCATCGAGGACATCCGAGCACTCCTGAAAGCCGGGGCCGACAAGGTCTCGATCAACACCGCCGCCGTGAGGCGGAAGCACCTCGTCCGCGAGGCCGCCGAGGCTTTCGGCAGCCAGTGCATTGTCGTGGCGGTGGACGCCAAGCGTCAGGACCGAGGGTGGCAAGTGTACGTCGACGCGGGAACGACGCCCACCAGCCTCGAGGCGCTCGACTGGGTGCGTGAAGCGCAGAGACTCGGGGCCGGCGAGATCCTGTTGACCTCCATCGACGCCGACGGGCACAGGGCCGGGTACGACGTCGAACTGAACGCGGCGGTCAGTGATGCCGTGGCGATCCCTCTAATCGCCTCCGGCGGCGCCGGCGGGCCTGGGGATATGCTGCATGTCTTGACCGAAGGAAAGGCTGACGCGGCACTGGCGGCCTCGATCTTCCATTACGGCGAGTACACCATCGGACAGGTCAAGGACTTCCTCCGCCAGCATGGCGTCCACGTCCGAACGCCAGTCAGGTAACCGTATGCCGAAGCGAACCGACCTGAAGAAGATCCTCATCATCGGCTCGGGGCCGATCGTCATCGGCCAGGCCTGCGAGTTCGACTACTCGGGCTCCCAGGCCTGCAAGGCCCTCCGCGAGGAGGGCTACGAGGTGGTGCTCGTCAACAGCAACCCCGCGACGATCATGACCGACCCCGAGATGGCGGACGCGACCTACATCGAGCCGATCACGCCCGAGGTGGTGGCGCAGATCATCGAGGCCGAGCGCCCCGATGCCCTCATCCCCACCCTCGGGGGGCAGACCGCGCTCAACGTGGCCACCGTGCTCGCCGAGCGCGGCGTGTTTGAGAGATTTGGCGTCGAGGTCGTCGGCGCCAGCCCCGCCGCCATCCGCAAGGCCGAGGACCGCGAGGAGTTCCGCGATGCGATGCGGAACATCGGCCTCGACCTGCCCCGCAGCGGCATCGCTCGCAGCACCGACGAGGCCCGGGCCGTCGCACGCGAGATCGGCCTGCCCGTTATCATCCGCCCTGCCTACACCCTGAGCGGCGCCGGCGGGGGGGTGGCCTACAACGTCGAGGAACTGGCCGACACGGCCGCCCGCGGCCTCGCCCTCAGCCTCATCGGCGAGGTACTCATCGAGGAATCGCTCATCGGATGGAAGGAGTTCGAACTCGAAGTCATGCGCGACCACCGTGACTGCGTGGTCATCATCTGCTCGATCGAGAACTTCGACCCCATGGGCGTCCACACCGGCGACAGCATCACCGTCGCCCCCGCCCAGACCCTCACCGACCGCGAATACCAGGTCATGCGCGACGCCGCCATCGCCGTCATCCGCGAGATCGGTGTTGATACCGGCGGCTCCAACATCCAGTTCGCCCTCCACCCCGGCACGGGCCGCATGGTTGTCATCGAGATGAACCCGCGCGTGAGCCGCAGCTCCGCCCTCGCGTCGAAGGCCACAGGCTTCCCCATCGCCAAGATCGCCGCCAAACTCGCCGTGGGCTACGCCCTGGACGAACTGTCCAACGATATCACGCGCGAGACCCCCGCCAGCTTCGAGCCGGCCATCGACTACTGCGTGGTCAAGGTGCCCCGTTTCACCTTCGAGAAGTTCCCAGGCGCCGACCCCACCCTTACCACGTCGATGAAATCGGTCGGCGAGACCATGGCCATCGGCCGCACCTTCAAGGAGGCGCTCCTGAAGGCCATTCGCGGCCTCGAAGCCCCGCTCGCCTGCGTGGGCACCGACGAGAGCGATGCCCTGCGCGCCGGCCTGCGCCGCCCGACCGCCGACCGCCTGGCCTGCTTGCTCGCCGCCCTGCGCGCCGGCTGGGGCGTGGCCGAGGTGGCCGATCTGTCGCAGATCGACCCCTGGTTCATTGAGAACATGCGCCAAGTGATCGAGGTCGAGGCACAAGTCGCCAGCGCCGGCTCGCCCGAGGCCCTGCCGCCCGCGTTGCTGCGCCGGGCCAAGGAGACGGGCCTGTCCGACGCACACATCGCCGATCTTATCGGCTCCGACGAGATGGCCACACGCAGGCTGCGCCTCGACGCCGGCATCCGCCCCACCTTCAATCTCATCGACACATGCGCCGCCGAGTTCGCCGCCGCCACACCCTATTTTTACTCGACCTATGAGACCGAGGACGAGGCACGGCCATCCGAGGGACCTACCGTCGTCATCATCGGCAGCGGCCCCAACCGCATCGGACAGGGCATCGAGTTCGACTACTGCTGCTGCCACGCAGTCTTCGCCGCGCGCGAACTCGGCTACGACACCGTGATGGTCAACTCGAACCCCGAGACGGTCTCGACCGACTACGACACCGCCGACAGGCTCTACTTCGAGCCTGTGACCCTCGAGAACGTGCTCAACATCGTCGAGGCCGAGCAGCCCGTCGGTCTCATCGTCCAGCTTGGCGGTCAGACCCCGCTCAGCCTTGCTGCGCCCCTCGAGCGGGCGGGAGCCACGATCCTCGGCACCACCCCCGAGAGGATTGACCGCGCCGAGGATCGCCGCCGCTTCGCCGCCGCGCTCGACAGGCTCGGCCTCCGCCAGCCCGCTAATCGCTCCGTCGATACGCTCGAAGAGGCGATCGTGGCCGTCGGAGAACTTGGCTACCCGGTCCTCGTGCGGCCCTCCTACGTGCTCGGCGGCCGCGCGATGGACATCGTGATGAACCGCCAGGAACTCGAACGGTTGGTCGCTATCGCCATCAAGGCCGCGCCAGGACACTCCATCCTCATCGACAGGTTCCTCGAGAACGCCATCGAACTCGACGTGGACGCCGTCGCCGACGGCACCGACGTCTACATCGGCGGCATCATGGAGCACGTCGAGGCCGCAGGAGTCCACTCGGGGGACAGTTGCTGCGTGCTCCCGCCCCACACACTGCCCGAATACGTCCTCGACGAGGTCCGCGAGCAGACTCGCGCCCTGGCCCTCGAATTCGACGTCCGCGGCCTCCTCAACATCCAATACGCGGTGCAGGACGCACAGGTTTTCGTCATCGAGGTCAATCCGCGCGCCTCGCGCACCGTCCCCTTCGTCAGTAAGGCCACCGGCATCCCGCTCGCGAAGATCGCTACCAAGGTGATGCTTGGCAAGACCCTCGCCGAACTCGGTGTCGGCGGGAACCCGCCGCGGCATGGCATCGCCGTCAAGGCCCCCGTCCTCCCCTTCGCCAGGTTCCCCGGCGTCGACGTCATACTCGGCCCGGAGATGAAGTCCACAGGCGAAGTGATGGGCATCGACGCGACCGTGGGGATCGCCTTCGCCAAGGCCCAGAGCGCCGCGGGCACCGAGTTGCCGCTGGGCGGCACGGTGTTTGTGAGCGTGCGGGACGCCGACAAGGCCGACATCCTGCCCATCGTGCGCAAGTTCCACGAACTCGGCTTTACGGTCATTGCCACTGGCGGCACGGCCCAGGCCGTCAAGGCCGTCGGCGTCCCCGTCGGGCACATCCTCAAGGTCTCCGAGGGGCGGCCCAACGTCGTCGATCTGATGAAGAACCGCGACGTCCACCTCATCATCAACACCCCCAGCAGCAAGTCGCCCCGGCGCGACGAGATCTCGATCCGCACCAACGCCGTCCTGCGCGGCGTCCCCCTCATCACCACAGTCCCCGGAGCCGCGGCGGCCGCAAGCGCCATCGCCGCGCTCAAGCGAGCACCCTTCGGCACCCGACCCCTCCAGAGTTGGCACGCACTCACTACCCCTCCCGTAGGTTCCAAACCTGCGGCAGGGTAAACGGGAAGCGCCGCGCGAATGACGAGATACCTGGCGCCCTTGTCCTCCGCGTCGGCGTAGCGGGCCCAGAGGGACTCCCAGCCCTTCTTGCCGGCAATGGTGATGTTGCCGACCGTCAGGTTCGTCCGGTTCGGACTGGCCGCAAAGCCCTCGAACGCTCCCGAGTTGACCGTGCCGGTCAGGGCAAACAGCGTGGCCTTGTACGCGGGCGTCACGTCTGACCTTTTTTGCTTGAGCCCGGCCGCACACCGACCTAGAATGTGTCGTGGGCCACTTGTCCGGCTTACCCTACCAACTGTCTCCGGCCGAAGCGGAAGACACACGCAAGAGCAGGGCACAGCACAATCAGGATGCGGCGGTTGAACCAACGTTCGACGAGCCGGTCTGCGCACGGCGAAGACCGGTTGCGCGAGTGCTGTGGTCTCTTCGGCATCTACGGAGACGCCGAGGCGGCCCGGCACACCTACTTCGGGCTCTACGCCCTCCAGCACCGCGGGCAGGAGGCCGCCGGCATCGCGTCTGCCGACTCGGGTCTCGTCCGCATGCACAAGGGACCGGGCCTTGTCTCGCACGTCTTCGCCGACCCCGCCGCGCTGGGCCGGCTGACGGGCGCGGCCGCCATCGGCCACAACCGGTACTCGACCACCGGTTTGTCGAACCCGACGAACGCGCAGCCGATCCTGATCGAGTACAAGCGCGGCCAGTTGGCGGCGGCCCACAACGGGAACCTCGTCAACGCGGCGGCGCTGCGAACCGGCATGGAGGAATCCGGCTCGATCTTCCAGACGACGACCGATTCGGAGATCGTCCTGCACCTCGTGGCCCGGTCGAGGCAGCCGTCCCTGGCCGACATGGTGGCCGAATCGCTCGAGCAGGTCATCGGGGCATACTGTTTCCTGTTCCTGTCGCCGACGGAATTGATCGCGGTGCGCGACCCGTACGGATGGCGTCCGCTGTGCTTCGGCCGATTGGGCGAGGCGACGGTCGTGGCCTCGGAATCGTGCGCGCTCGACATCGTCGGGGCCGACTACGTGCGGTCGCTGGAACCGGGCGAGATGATGACGGTGGACGCGGCCGGCATCCATTCGCGGATGCTCCGCAGCGCCCCGCGCCGGGCGTTCTGCATCTTCGAGTTCATCTATTTCTCGCGGCCGGACAGTTGGATTTACGGCCAGAAGACGGACAAGATTCGCCGCCTCTTCGGCCGGCGGCTGGCCAAGGAGGCGCCCGCCCGGGCCGACATCGTCATCGCCGTGCCCGACTCGGCCAACACGGCCGCCCTCGGGTACGCCGAGGCCTCCGACATCCGGTTCGAGATCGGTCTCATCCGCAACCACTACGTCGGCCGCACCTTCATCGCACCGTACCAGCACGAGCGCGACCTCGACGTGCGGGTCAAGTTCAACCCCGTAGGCGGGGTGCTGCGAGGCAAGCGGGTGGTGGTGGTCGAAGACTCGATCGTGCGAGGCACGACGCTGCGGAAACTGATCGGGATGATCCGGGGAGCCGGGGCGGCCGAGGTGCACGTCCGCGTCTCCAGCCCGCCCGTCCGGTGCCCGTGCTTCTACGGCATCGACATGTCCACGCAGGATGAGTTGATCGCCTCAGCGCACACCGTCGAGGAGGTACGCGACTACATCGCCGCCGACTCGCTCCGTTACCTTTCGACCGAGGGCATGCTGAGCGTCGTCCCGAACCCCGGCGACCTGTGCACGGCGTGCTTCACGGGCGACTACCCGACCAAGGTCCCCCCGGATTTCGACAAGGAACAGTTCGACCTCTCGCGGAAGGCGACGCGCTAGTGCCCCGGTCTATACGGCCAGGTACCGGTCGATGGCCTCGGCGACGCGGCGGCCGTCGGCGACGGCACGGACCACCAGCGATGCGCCGCCGACGCAGTCGCCCGCCGCAAACACGCCTTCCTGGCTTGTCATGGCGCAATCGTCCACGGTCAGGTTCCCGCCCTCGTCGGTCGCCAGCCCCGAGTCGCGCAGGAGCGGGCCGTGATCGACGTGGACGAACCCCAGGGCCAGCAGCACCAGGTCGGCCGGTATCTCGAAGTTTGTCTCGGGCGCCTCGTCGAACTTGCGGCGGCCCGAAGCGTCGGGCTCGCGCCAATCGATGCGGACGCCTCTCAGACCCCGCACATGGACACCCCGCCCAAGAAACGCCTTCGTCAGGACGCTCCAGAGCCGCTCGCAGCCTTCCTCGTGCGAGGAACTCGTCCGCTTGACGGTCGGCCACGTCGGCCAGGGGCAATCGGGGGCTCGTTCGTCCGGCGGTTCCGGAAGGAGTTCGATCTGCGTGATCTTGCGGGCGCCCTGCCGCCGCGCGGTACCCACGCAGTCGGACCCGGTGTCGCCGCCGCCGATGACCACCACCTCCTTGCCCTCGGCGAGGATCTGCTCCTCCCTGGGGATGGCGTCGCCGGCCACCCGGCGGTTCTGCTGGGCGAGGAACTCCATGGCGAAGTGGATGCCCTCGCACCCGCGGCCGGGCGCCTTGAGGTCGCGCGGGGCGCCGGCGCCCACCGCCAGGCAGACGGCGTCGAACTTGCCCGCGAGGTACCCGACCGCGAGGTGGCGGCCAACCTGGACGTCCGTCTCGAAGGTCACGCCCTCGGCGCGCATCTGTTCGAGCCGCCGGTCGATGATCCACTTTTCGAGTTTGAAGTCGGGGATGCCGTACCGGAGGATGCCCCCGATACGGTCGGCCTTCTCGAAGACGACCGTCTCGTGTCCGAGGCGCGTCAGTTGCTGGGCGGCGGCAAGCCCGGCCGGGCCCGACCCGACAACGGCCACACGCTTGCCGGTTCCGGCGGCGGGCGGCTCGGGGCGAATCCAGCCCTCGCGCCAGCCGCGCTCCACGATCGCCAGCTCGAGTTGACGGATCGTGACGGCCTCGGCGTTGATCGAGAGCGTGCAGGCCGTCTCGCATGGGGCCGGGCACACGCGGCCGGTAATCTCGGGGAAATGGTTCGTCGCGTGCAGGAACTCGAGCGCCCGTTGCCACTGGCCGCGATAGACCATCTCGTTGAACTCGGGAATGCGGTTGCCGAGCGGGCAGCCGAACGCGTGGCAGAACGGGATGCCGCAGTCCATGCATCGGGCGGCCTGGTTCTCGATCTCCGAGGGTGGCAGGGACCGCTCGATCTCGCGGAAGTCGCGGACGCGCTCCGCCACGGGCCGCTTCGGCGCATCTTGCCGCACGTGTTCCAGGAAGCCGGTCGGCTTACCCATGGTACACCTCCTCGGTGGCGGACACCGTCTCGGCATCGCGGTCGGCCCGAAGGTGCATCCGCTCGAGGACCTTGTGGTAATCGATCGGCACGACCTTGACGAACAAGGGCGCCTGGGCCTGCCAGTCGTCGAGGAT
>CAZEBQ010000055.1:14358-15742 GCA_964510295.1 uncultured Anaerolineales bacterium
GGGCCATGATCTCGCGCAGGTCGCGGGCAATGAACCGCAGGAACCGCTCGACGTACTCGGGCCTCCCGGCAAAGCGGGACCGCAGCCGCGGATCCTGCGTCGCAACGCCGACCGGGCAGGTGTTCAGGTGACACTTGCGGGCCATGACGCAGCCGAGCGTCACGAGCACGGTGGTGCCGAACCCGAACTCCTCGGCGCCGAGGAGCGCGGCGACGGCGACGTCGCGGCCGGTCTTGAGTTGCCCGTCGGTCTGAACGCGGATGCGGTCGCGCAGACGGTTCGCGACGAGCGTCTGCTGGGTCTCGGCCAGGCCGAGTTCCCACGGCAGGCCGGCGTGCTTGATGGAGGTCAGGGGGCTTGCGCCCGTGCCGCCGTCGTGGCTGGACACGAGAACCATGTCGGCCTTGCCCTTGGCAACGCCGGCGGCGATGGTTCCCACGCCCATCTCCGAGACGAGTTTCACCGAGACGCGCGCCTGCGGGTTCACGGACTTCAGGTCGTAGATGAGTTGGGCGAGGTCCTCGATGGAGTAAATGTCGTGGTGCGGTGGGGGCGAGATCAGCGTGACGCCCGGCGTGGTGTGGCGAACGCGGGCGATGTCGTCGCTGACCTTGTGACCGGGCAACTGGCCGCCCTCGCCCGGCTTGGCGCCCTGGGCGATCTTGATCTGCAACTCGTCGGCGTTCACCAGGTACTGGGTCGTCACGCCGAACCGGCCGGAGGCCACCTGCTTGATGGCGCTTCGCATGCTGTCGCCGCCGGGCAGGGGCCGGTAGCGGTCGGGGTCTTCGCCGCCCTCGCCCGAATTCGACTTGGCGCCGAGGCGGTTCATCGCGACCGCGATCGTCTCGTGGGCCTCCTTGCTGATCGAGCCGAACGACATGGCCGCGCTCGCGAACCGCTTGACGATGGCCTCAACCGGCTCGACCTCGTCCAGCGGCACCGGGTCGCCTTCGCGCAGCACCAACAGGCTCCGCAGCGTGACGTGGGCGTGCGACTGGTCGTTGATGAGGGCGGCGTATTCCTGATACACGCGGTAATCGTCGGTGCGGGTGGCGTGCTGGAGCCGGTAAATCGCCTCGGGCGTCCAGAGATGGCTGGCGCCGCCGCGGCGCAGGTGGTAGTCGCCGCCGGCGTCGAGCAGGGTCGAGCGGTGGGGCCGCTCCGAAAACGCCGGCCGGTGCCGCGCGACCACCTCGCGGGCGATCTCGTCGAGGCCGATGCCCTCGACCCGCGAGGCGGTGCCCGTGAAGTACGTCTCGATGACGCGGCGCGAAAGCCCCACCGCCTCGAAGATCTGGGCGCCGTGGTACGAGCGGATTACCGAGATGCCCATGCGGCTGAAGGTCTTCAGGAGGCCCTTCTTGACGGCGGTAATGTAGTT
>CAZEBQ010000055.1:15842-16946 GCA_964510295.1 uncultured Anaerolineales bacterium
GTGGCGGTCGGTCAGGATGAGGACGGTAGCGCCGTCGGCGATGGCGTCTTCGGCCTGCTGGAACAGGTCGTCGAGCGCGGCCTGGAGCGTGCGGCCGTCGGCGCCGGCGGGCATGAGCATCGGGAGGTCGCGCGCGACGACGTCGGGGTGCCGGGCCGAGCGGAGACGTGCCATGTCTTCGGGCGTCAGAACCGGGTGATGAAGTTTGAGCCGCCGGCAATGCTCGGGCGTTTCGGCCAGCAGGTTGCGCTCGGGCCCGACGAACCCCATCAGCGACATGACGAGTTCTTCGCGCAGCGGGTCGATGGGCGGGTTCGTGACCTGGGCGAACAGTTGTTTGAAATAGGCAAAGAGCGACTGCGGCCGGTCCGACAGGACGGCCAGCGAGGTGTCGTTGCCCATCGACCCCACGGCCTCCTGGCCGCGCGAGGCCATCGGGCCGACCACCATCCGCAGTTCCTCCTCCGTGTAGCCGAACGCCTGCTGCTTTCGGCGAAGGGCGCCGGGTTCCTCCGGCGGAATCTGCGACGGGCCGAGCAGCCCACGCAGTTCGATACGAGAGTCCTTGACCCAGCGGCGATACGGCCGGCGGCGGGCGATCTTGCCCTTGATCTCGGTGTCGGGCACGATGCGGCCCTGCTTGAGGTCCACCAGCAACATCTTGCCCGGCTGAAGGCGGCCCAATCGCAGGATGCGCTCGGGCTCGAACTCCAAGACACCCGTCTCGGACGCCAGGACGATGGCGCCGTCTCGCGTGACGGTGTAGCGGCACGGTCGCAGGCCGTTGCGGTCGAGCGTGGCGCCGATGTACCGGCCGTCGGCGAAGACGAGCGCGGCCGGGCCGTCCCACGGTTCCATGACGGCGGCGTGGTACTCGTAGAACGCCCGCTTATCGGCCCCCATGTGGAACGTGGCGCCCCAGGCCTCGGGCACCATCATCATGGCGGCGTGGGGCAACGAGCGACCGCCCATCACCAGCAGTTCCAGCACGTTGTCGAACATGGCGGAATCGCTGCCGCCTTCGACGATAATCGGCTTGATCTTCTCGATGTGTGCGCCGAACCGGGGCGACGCCAGGTCGGCCTCGCGGGCCTGCATGTGGTT
>CAZEBQ010000056.1:0-16915 GCA_964510295.1 uncultured Anaerolineales bacterium
AATATGGCCCTGACCCGCTTTTTCCCCGGCCGAGCAACAACCGGGCAGGCGCGCAGGTAGCGTAGTACCACTCAACCACCCCCGACTGAAAGTCGGGGGGATGAGGGGCGAGTGAAACTCGCAAAGGGCCACTGAAGTGGCTCGCGCGCTCAGCCCCATTTGTCATTCCGAGCGAGCGAAAAAGAGTCGAGGAATCTCGCCGTTCTCACGGCACAACGGCAACGGCGAGACCCCTCGACTTCGCTCGGGGTGACACACAACAAACGGCCTCACTGAAAGTTCACCGCCTCAAAGGCGGTGGGGTTAAACCAGGTGCACGGAACCTAAACGGGGCGAGACCGGTCGTGCGCGGCGGGTTCCCGTTCGACAGGCTCAGGGCAGGCCCCGGCCCGCCGCGCAAAAGACCTTCGTAGCGTTGTCGTGTTAGCGGCGTGCGGCGAGGGCCTCGTTATCGAGGCGGATTTCACGGCCGTGCCCGTCGAGGCAGCGGGACACGATTTCGTCCATGCCGGCCTGGGTGTCGTTCACCAGGCGAATACGCCGTTGGTTGGTGCTCTCCATTCTTGCCAGCACGGCCCGGCGTGTGTTGCCGACGTACTCGGCCACGCTCGGGTGGAGACGGATTTCGATCTCCGCGACCTGGTCGCGGCCGGCCAGCAGTTTGAGGTATCGCATGACCTCGAGGGCCATCGACTCGGCGTTCTTGATGATGCCGGACCCCTTGCAGTAGGGGCAGTCCATGTAGGTGGTGCGTTCGAGGCTGGGCTGAACCCTCTGGCGGGTCATCTCGACGATGCCGAATTTTGAGATGTGCGACATTTGGGACCGTGCCCGGTCGTTCTTGAAGGCGTCGCGCAGGGTCTTTTCGACGTTCCGGCGGTTTTGTGGCTTCTCCATATCCACGAAATCGAAGATGAGCAGGCCGCCGAGGTCGCGGAGCCGGATCTGGCGGACGATTTCCTTGGCGGCCATCAGGTTGAGTTGATGGGCGGATTCCTCGGCGTCGCGTCCGTGTCGGAAGCGGCCGGAGTTCACGTCGATGGCCACCAGGGCCTCCGTCTGGTCGATGACCAGGCTCCCGCCTTTCGGCAGGGGAACCGTGCGGCTGCAGGCCATCTCGATGGCTTCCTCGATCCTGTCCTTGTGGAACAGGGGGACTTTGCCGTCGTGGAGTTTGGCGCGGCCCTGGTAGCGCGGCATGACGATCTTCATGAAGTCGCGAACGCGGCGCAGGGCGGGTTCGGAATCGACCCAGATGGTTTTGATTTCGGGCGTGTAACTGTCGCGGAGCGTGCGCAGAATCAGGTCGGATTCGCGGAAGATCTCGGCCGGGGCCTTTTCGGACTTGGCCCGCGCCTTGACGACCTTCCAGAGGCGGACGAGGTAGTTGAGGTCTCTCTGGATGTCGCGTTTGCTTCGCCCGAGGCCGGCCGTCCGGACGATGAATCCCATGTCGGGCGGGGGCTTCAGGTCGGCGAGCAGTTCGCGCAGTTGCTTGCGGGAGGCCTCGTCTTCGATTTTGCGCGACACGCCCAGCCGGCCGAGGTGCGGCATCAGCACGAGGTACCGGCCGGGGATCGAGAGGGCGGTCGTCAGCGAGGGTCCCTTGGTGCCGATGCCTTCCTTGGTAATCTGGACGACGACGTCGTCGCCGGGGCGGAAGATCTCCTGGATGGTTCGGCGTCGGCGGTGGTTTCTGCCCTTTCCCCTTCCCTTTTCCTTCTCCTTCTCCTTGCCCTTGCCCTTGCCGTTGCCGCCACGCAGCCGCCCGGGGAAGGCCCGGGTGATGACGTCGCTGACGTGGAGGAATCCGTTTTTTGGCATTCCGATATCGACGAAGGCTGCCTGGATGGAAGGCTCGATGTTGTTGATGCGTCCCTTGTAGATGTTGCTGACGTGCCGCTCGACGCTGGCGCGTTCCATGTAGAGTTCTTCCAGGGCGCCGTTGTGGACGATGGCGATGCGGCACTCCTCGCCCTCGACGACGTTGATCAGCATTTCGGTGCTCATGCGGCTCGTGTCCTTTCAGGCGGTCGGTTTGTTGGAGGGGGGCGCTCGGCGGAGGCGGATTTCCCTCCGGTGCACGTCGGCCCGTGCGACGGCCTCGTCGTCGAGGCCCAGCAGCCGCAGGATTTCGTCGGGCCGGGCCGTGCCCTTGGGGCCGGTCACGAGCACCATGCGGACGCTGCCGCCGTCGGTCGCCTCAAGTTGCTCGATAAACGGACGGGCATCGAGGTGCTTGTCGGCCTTGGGGCGCCGGCGCACGACGGGCGCCTCGGACTGCGCGAGCAATCGGGCGATCCGTTCCTCGAGGTCAACACACGGCGTCTCAAGTCGGGCGACATAGACCACGGCCACAGGGCGGGCCTTGTCGGTGGGGCGGAGCAGATCGAGCGAATCGATCCGCATGCCGGCGGGAACCTGACGGCGAAGTTTGCCGAGGACAGCCTCAGGATTGACCCAGTCAGCCAGTTCGAATTCCAGGATTTCGGCCTCTGAGGCAATACCGACGCTGCGCGGTTCCACGAGCGACATCTTCAGGTGCGGGTTAAACCCCTGGCTCATTCGAAGAGGCAACCCCGCGCGCCGAAGCGCCCGCTCCCACAGACGCATCATGTCGTGATGACTGAGATAGCGCTTGTCTCCCTCCACGCGAAACCAAAGACGCAACCGTTGACGAAACAAACGTCCCCCTATGCCAGACCCCTCTTATTCCTTCCGCGGCGCGGAGTCGTTCCGCGGCTGGACTTGAGTTATACATCGAGCGTCCGTCGCATGCAATCCAGGAATTTTCAGATCAGTTTGGTCTTGCCCGGTACGGCGATGGGCTGGACGGGATGGGGGCCGAACGTGAACTGTTTCGGAACCAGGTCGAGTTTGGACGCCTTCATGGCCCAGTCCCAACTGATTTCGCGTCCGGTGTAGGCGGCCATGCGGCCGAGGATGGCCACCATCGTGCTTTCGGCGATGCGTTTGCCCTCGTTCAGGGGCGTCCCGGCGCGGATGCTTGCGACCAGGTCCGCGTGTTCCTGGACGGACGGGTCGGTGGGTGTCTTCTCGTACGACCAGGCGCCGGCGCCCGTGATGGTTCCTGCGGAGGGGAACGCCGTGCCCTTCGAGCCGACGACGAGGGCATCGACACGGTGCCCGGCGCCTGCGGCCTGGCGGCAGAGGCTCATGACGCGTACGCCGCCGGGGTACTCGTACTCGACGGCGAAGTGGTCCCAGATGTTGCCCCACTTGGGGTCGGTTCGGGTCTGGCGGCCGCCCGTTGCGATACACTTGACCGGCGGCGACTGAAAGGCCCAGTTCATGATGTCGTGCTGGTGGATGTGCTGCTCGACGATGTGGTCGCCGGAGAGCCAGGTGAAGTAGTACCAGTTGCGGCACTGGTACTCCATCTCAGACCATTTCGGGTCATGTCCCCGGTGCCACAACTCGCCGGTCAGGAAGTAGCAGGCCCCGGTTCGGAGGTCGCCGATCTGCCCGTCGTGGACGCGTTTCATCGTTTCGATGGCCCTGGCGTCGTGGCGTGTCTGGGTTCCGGCGACGATGGCAAGTTGCTTCTCGCCGGCGATCTTCGCGGTCTCGATAACGCTGCGGACGCCGGCCGGATCGACGGCGACCGGCTTCTCGGCGAAGACGTGCTTGCCCGCCTCGATGGCGGCCCGCATCGTGATCGGTCGGAAGCCGGGCGGCTGGCACATCAGCACGAGGTCCACGCAGTCGATGACGGCCTTGGCGTTGCCCCAGCCCGAGAAGCAGCGTTCGGGCGTGACCCGGACCTGGTCGGGGGTCAGGTCCTTCGTTTTCTTGATCCGGTTGTAGCAGGCCTCGACGCGGTCCTTGAACAGGTCGCCGAGGGCCCATATCCGGACGCCGGGCGCCGATTTGGCGCAGTTGACGACGTCGCGCGTGCCGCGGCCCCCGGTGCCGATGAGGCCGATCTTGATGGTGTCGGCGCCGGCGGCGTGAGCGATGGTGGAGAGGCCGGCGGCGACCGCGCCGGCCGAGGTGACGGCCTTGCGTGCTGTCATGGTCCTGCCCCTTTGCGAAAGAGAGCCGAGGACTCGCCCGCGACCGGGCGAGCGACAACCGGGCAAACGCACAGGTAGCGTAGTAGTACTAATACTACAATGCTATTTTGCACGGTGGGTCTCCGCACCCACCGCGCAGAAAACCGCGTTTTGGCACGTTAGAAAACCCTTCGCGCGGCGGGTACGGAGACCCGCCGCGCAAGTTGGCGTTGTAGTATTAGATGAGTTTCGTCTGGCCGGGCACCGCGACGGGCGGCGGGGTGAACGGCCCGAAGGCGACGTTCATGTTCGCGGGACCGAGTTTCAGTTTCGACGAGTTGACGGCCCAGTCCCACTTGATCTGGCGGCCGGTGTAGGTGCACATGCGTCCGAGGACGGCGGACATGGTGCTCTCGGCGACTTGGTGTCCCTCGTTCCAGTGCTTGCCCTTGCCGGTGATGCTACCCAGGCAGTCGATGTGCTCCTGGACGTAGGGGTTCAGGTCCTCGCCCTCGAATTTCCAGGCGTTCTCGCCTTCGAGGCTGCCGCCGAGGCCGGACTTGCCCTTGGTGCCGACCACGCCTTCGGTGACGCGGTGGGAGGCCCCGCGGAAGTGCGAGCAGTAACTCGCGACGCGGGCGCCGTTGTCGAACTCGAACTCGACGGCGTGGTGGTCGAAGATGTTGCCGGGTTCGGGCCGCGCCGTGCGTCCGCCGATGCCGATGGCCGAGACGGGGTGCTTCCCGAAGGCCCACAGGACCATGTCGATGTTGTGGACGTGCTGTTCGACGATGTGGTCTCCGCACGTCCAGCACCAGGCGTACCAGTTGAGGCACTGCCACTCGATGTCGGACATGCCGGGGTTGCGTTTGCGGTTGTGCGTGACGGGTCCGCCCATCCAGTAGCACTGTCCTCCGACGAGTTCGCCGATGGCGCCGTCGTGGATGCGTTTGAGGTTTTCCTGCCGGCGTGTGCGATGGCGGCGTTGGGTGCCGGCCACGACGGTCAGTTTCTTCTCGGTGGCCATGTCGGCGGCTTTGCAAACCTGGTTGTAGCCCCAGGGGTCGACGCAGACGGGCTTCTCCATGAAGACGTGCTTGCCGGCCATAACGGCCGCCGCAAAGTGGTACGGCCGGAAGCCGGGTGGTGCGGCGGTGATGATGGAATCGACGCCGCTGGCGAGGACGCCTTTGTAGTTGTCGAACCCGCCGAAGCAGCGGTCTTCGGGCACGTTGTTTTTCTTGCCGTGATTGACGGCCCGGTCCTTCCACAAGTCGCCGCACGCCCATATCTGGACGTTGATGCCCGCCTTCTTGGCCGCTTCGAGACAGTTGCCGGTGGCGCCTCTTCCCCGGCCGCCGCAGCCGATGACGCCCACCTTGATCGTGTCGGAGGCGGCGGCGTGCGCGACGTGCGACGCGAACCCGGTCATCAGGGTGGTGGCTCCTGCGGCCGCCGTCCCCTTGAGAAAACTGCGGCGCGACACGTGCTTGGTTGATCGTTCGCTCATTGCCTTTCCTTTCTGTCTTGCGCTTGGCTGCGCTGCTCAAAGGCCCGGGTCTGCTGTCAGACGCGGCACAGACGACGAGTCTGCCGCGCGGGGCCGACTAAATCAACTCTGTTTTTCCCGCAACCGCTGCGGGCAAGACTGCCCCGCCGGGCGACCGGACGCGGTCGGTGCGGAGAGCAACCGCGCAAGGGTTGCCTGATATCGCTCAGAAACTGTCGCAGTAGCGGTAGGCCTCGATGAGGGCCCTCTCGCCCTCGGCGCCGCGTTGGCTGTTGCCGTGCTCCATTCCGATAACGCCTTCATAGCCCTTGTCGTGGAGCCACTTGAAGATATTCTTGTAGTTAATTTCTCCGGTGGTGGGTTCTTTGCGTCCGGGGTTGTCGCCGACCTGGATGTAGCCGATCTCGTCCCACGACTTCTCCATGTTGGGGATGAGGTTGCCTTCCTGGACCTGGGCGTGGTACAGGTCGTCGAGGATTTTGCACGAGGGGCTGGCGACGGCCTTGCAGATGAGGTAGCCCTGGGTGACCTTCCGGAGGAAGAGCCCCGGATGGTTGGCCCACCAGTTCAGGGGTTCCAGGACCATGACGAGTCCGGCCGGTTCGCAGACCTCGGCCGCCACCTTGAGGTTCTCGATGCAGTTGGCGGTCATGTAGTCCCACTCGAGTCGCTGGTTGACGCCGCCCGGCACGACGGTCGTCCACTTGGCCTGGACGCGTTTGGCGGTTTCGATCGAGGCCTGGAGGTTTTTGCGGATCTGGTCCTGGACGTCCTTGCCGGTCTTGGAGACAAGGTCGGTGCCCCCGGCGAGGCGGCTGACGAAGACGCCCATCGTCATGCCCAGTTGCTGCATGGTCTTGCCGATCTTCTGCTGAAGGTCGGGGGCCTTGCCCATCATGCCGTTGTCTTCCCAGGCGGTGAAGCCCTGGTCGGCGGCGAACTTGAGTTGGTCGATGGGGTCGTTGCCGGCGCTGGTCTTGAACATGCCGAAATGGGGTCCGTATTTCATCCGGAACTTGGCCCGGTTGGCCGGTTTGGCTCCCCGTGCTGCTGCGGCCGTTCCCGCGGACACGGCCGCGCCGGCGCCCGCTACGGACGTCTTCAGAAAGTGGCGTCGATCCATGGTTCTGCTCCCCTGTTGCCTGGTTCCCCGCCGCCCGGCGACGGGACGCCATTGGGGCGTCCGAGGCCTTGGGCGGCGAACACGTCGCGCGCGTCACCCCATCAGTTCCGGCAGGAGCCGGCGCGTGACCTCGGCCAGGTAGGCGTCCACTTCCCGGTCGGAGTCGAGCTGGAAGACCTTCTCGCAGACTTCCCTGGCCTGGTCCATCGTGATACTGCGGATTACTTTCTTAATCTCCAGCAGCGTGGCCGAGGATACGCTGAAAACCTGGACCCCCAGTCCCAACAGAACGGGCACGTAGTTCGGCTCGCCGGCCATTTCGCCGCACACCGCCACCTCGATCCCGGCGTTCCTTGCCGTATCGGTCACCGTCTTGATAAGCGACAGGACGGCCGGGTGGCCCGGCGTGTACATGCTCGCCACGCGTTCGTTCGACCGGTCCACGGCCAGCACGTACTGGGTGAGGTCGTTCGTGCCGATGCTGAAGAAGTCGCATTCCTTCGCGAACTGCTCGGCCATGATGGCCGCGCTCGGAACCTCGATCATGATGCCCACTGGGATGTCGGTGCTGACGTGGATGTCTTCCTCTTCGAGGTCTTCGCGGACGTCGGCCAGGAGCATCTTGGCCTGGCGGAGTTCCTTGAGGTTCGTGATGAGCGGGAACATAATCCGTACGGGTCCGAGGAGGCTGGCGCGAAGGATGGCCCGCATTTGCGTCTTGAACTCGGCCATGTGCTGGAGGCTGAACCGGATGCTGCGGCAGCCGAGAAACGGGTTCCGCTCGTCGTAGTCGCCCGACAGGTGGGTGAACTTGTCGGCCCCCAGGTCGCAGGTGCGGATCGTGATGGGCCGGCCTTTGCAGGCCTGGATGGCTTCGGCGTAGGCCTGATAGTGGTCCTCTTCACTGGGTACCTCGTCGCGGTCGAGGTAGAGGAACTCCGTGCGGTAGAGACCGATGCCGCTGGCGCCCCGCTCGACGCACGTCTGGACTTCGTAGGGGAACTCGATGTTGCCCCAGAGACAGACCTCGTGCCCGTCCGTCGTGATGGCCGGGAGGTCGCGAAGGTGCCCCAGTTCCTCCTCCATGCGGTGGAACCGCTGCTCGGCCTCCCGGAAGCGCATAACGGTCGGTTCGTCCGGGTCGATGACCACCAACCCGCGGTTGCCGTCCACGATGACCGTGTCGCCTCCCGAGATCTCGGCCGTCACGTTCCGGAGGCCGACCACCGCCGGGATGCCCATGGCGCGGGCGACGATCGTCGTGTGGCTGGTGCGGCCGCCGCTGTCCGTGGCGAACGCCAGGACCTTCGACCGGTCGAGGCCGGCCGTCTGGCTCGGCGTCAGGTCGTGGGCGATCACGACGACCGGCTCGGTCAGTTGGTGCAGGCTCTCGCGTTTGGCGCCGATCAGGTTCCTCAGCAGCCGTTTCTCGACGTCCCAGACGTCGGTGACGCGTTCGGCCATGTACCGGTTCGGCAGGGCGCGGATCTTCTCGGCATAGCCTTTGAGGATCTGCGCGACGGCGTACTCCGGGGCGTAGCGTTCGCGCTTGATGAGTTCGCGAATCTCCTCCAGCAGGCCGGGGTCGCCGAGCAAGGCGTCCTGGACGTCGAAGATGGCGCCGAGTTTCTCGCCGACGTCGGCGGCGACGCGTTCGCGCAGTTCGCGCACCTCTTCGCGGGCGCGCTCGACGGCGCCCTGGAACCGGGCCAGTTCCGGTTCGACCTTGTCCGGCTCGATGCCGCGACGGGGAATGCGGAACTGTTCGCTGTCCAGGACGATCGCGGGAGCGATCGCCACGCCCGGCGAGACCGCGATGCCTTTGCGCGTTTCCATCGGATTGCCCCGCCCCGGGAGCCCGCCTACGCCAGGTCCCTGTCGAAGTTCGCCACCACTTCGGCCAGGGCCTGGAGACAGCCCTCCGCGTCTTCGCCGTCGCTCTCCAGGCGGAGCGTCGTGCCCGGCATGGCCTCGAGCAGCATCATCTCGATGATGCTTTTGCCGTTGACCGTCTGGCCGCTCTTCGACACCGTGACCGTACAACGGAACCCGTTCGCCGTCTCGACGAACTTGGCCGCCGGCCGCATGTGCAGCCCCAGGGGGTTGACGATTGTCACCTCGCGTATGGGCACGAGCACATCTCTCCAACGCGCGAGGGCCGCCGTGCCGTTATCCCGCGTCTTCGTCGGCCTCGCGCAGCAGGTCCACCAGTTCGTCGCGGGTGGACGCCTGGCACATGAAGCGGCGGAGGTTGTCGTTCTTGATGCTCCGAAAGATATGCTCCATCGCTTTCAGATGCTCCTCCGGTTGCTCCGGGCTCGACAGCAGCAGGAAGAACAGATGGACCGGCTGGCGGTCCAGGGCGGCAAAGTCGATGCCGGCGGCGCTCCGGGCCACCACGCCCACGACCTCTTTGACTCCTTCGTGCTTCGCGTGCGGGATGGCCACGCCGTTGCCGAAACCCGTCGTGCCCTTTTTCTCGCGTCGCAGAATGGCGTCGACCACATTGCGGCGGTCCTTCTTCGAGATGGCGTTGATGGTGACGAGCCGGCCGACCATCTCATCGATCACGCCTCGGGCCGTGCTCGCCTCGAGGTTGGGCGTGATGGCCTCGGTGGCGATAAACTTCATTAACTTCATGTGAGGTTGGACTCCTCGCCGCCTTTACGCGCGCGTGGGTTGATGCGGGCTCGGGCCGCGGCCCTTCCGGTGACGGGTGCGGTCCTTGTGTTCGAGCAACTGTCGCTCCAGCCGCTCTTCAGCCTGGTCGATCGCCACACGCATGTCGTGCCCGGTCGTGCGGGCCACCAGGTCGCTGGCGTGCTCCAGATCGGCGATCATCTCGCAAGAGAAACCGTCGCCGTCCCGGTTCAGCACCACGCGTATCGACTGGATCTTGTCGTAGTACTTGAGCAGGCGCTGCGCCTTCTCGCCCGCCCGGTCCCTCATGTCATCGGTGATGGACTCGTGCCGCGCCGTTACTTCGATCCGCAACGTCTGCCTCCGTTCCACAAATCACGTGTGCCGCCCGCCCCTCGCACCCGTTTGGACACGGACAGGAGTGTAGCAGCCGCCGCCGCCGAAGTCAACGATTTCACGCACCCCCCATCAGCCGGCGGGTGTGGCAAGTTTTTCCGGCGGGCACGGGGGGTTGTAGCGCCGGGCCTTATGCCCGGCGGCCGTTGGCGGCGGCGCCGGCCAGGATGCGCCGGGGATAAACCCCGGCTCGTGCGGCCAAGCCGCAGGGAATCGTCCCATGCCGGAAATCGTTGCCACGCACCCAGCCGGCGCCGTCGGTCCTTTTGGGGTTGACGGCGCCGCTTGGGAACGGTAGATTACACCGCTTCAGGATGGCGGGGAGGGTGTGCGCATCAGAGGCGCTGCCCCGCCAACGCTCGAAAACCGGAACCATCGGGTTGGGTATGGATCTGGAAGGCCTCCGAAAACGGATTGACGAGATTGACGCCAGGCTTGTGGCCCTCATGAACGAACGGGCCCGCTGCGCCGTCGAGGTCGGCAAGATCAAGCGCGAGACCGGCGAGGCAAGCGTCTACCAGCCTGCGCGCGAACGCGACGTCTTCGAACACATCATCGAGGCCAACGACGGCCCCCTCCCGGACCATACCCTGATGGCCATCTGGAAGGAGATGATGAGCGGGAGCCTGTCGCTCGAGAAGTCCCTGAAAGTGGCCTACCTCGGGCCGGAGGGCAGTTTCAGCCATCTGGCGGCCCTCGAGAAGTTCGGCCACAGCGTCGAGTTGCTTGCCGTCCGCGACATCTCGTCCGTCTTCGACCAGGTGGCCCGCGCCGCGACCGACTACGGCATTGTGCCCGTTGAGAACACGACCGGCGGCGCCGTCCGCGACACGATGGAGTGTTTCCTGTGGGTCCACGGGCCCGTCAAGGTCTGTGCCGAGATGGCCCTGCCCATCCACGAGAACCTGCTGTCGAAGACGACGCTTGATCGTGTCACGAAGGTCTACTCCAAGCCCCAGGTCTTCGACCAGTGCCGCCAGTGGCTGACCGAAAACGTGAGCCACGCCGACCTGGTGGCCGTGGGTTCGACGGCCGAGGCGGCGCTTCTGGCGTCGCGGGTCGAGGCCACTGCCGCCATCGCGTCCGAGATGGCCGCCGGCATCTACAATCTTGAGATCCTGGCGTCGGCCATCGAGGACAACCCGCAGAACCAGACGCGGTTCCTCGTTCTCGGCCGCGAGAGCGCCGGACGCACCGGCCGCGACAAAACCTGCATCCTGTTCAGCGTCTCTCACGAGGCGGGGGCGCTGGTCGAGATCCTCGACATCTTCCGACGCCACGCGATGAACATGACCAAGATTGAGTCGCACCCGTTCCCAACGAAAACGTGGGAGTATTACTTCTTCGTGGACATCGAGGGCCACGCCGACGACGAGAACGTCAAGGCCGCCCTCGCCGAAGCGCGGGGACACTGCCGCCAACTCGAAATCCTGGGATCGTTCCCCGTGGCCGTCACCGCCGAGTGACCGACCTGAGACCCTCTTCATGATTATTGTGATGCAATCCGGAGCCGCCGACACGCAGGTGGACAGCGTCGTCCACCGCATCGAAGACGTGGGGCTCAAGGCCCACGTCTCGCGCGGCGAGTTCCGGACCATCATCGGCGCCATCGGCGACGAGACCCTCCTGAGACCCGAATTCTTCGCAGGGCTGGCGGGCGTCGAAACCGTCATGCCCATCATGAAGCCCTACAAACTCGCCAGCCGCGACTTCCACGCCGACGACACCGTCCTGGAGATCGGGCCCTTCAAGGCCGGAGGGACGTTCCTGTCGGTTATGGCGGGGCCCTGTGCCATCGAGAGCGAGGGCCAACTTCGCGAGGCTGCCCACGCCGTCCGCGACGCCGGCGCCGTGATGCTCCGTGGCGGCGCCTTCAAGCCGCGCACCAGCCCCTACAGTTTCCAGGGCCTGGGCGAGGAGGGACTCAAGATCCTCCAGCGCGTCGGCGCCGAGGTCGGCCTGCCGACCGTCACCGAGGTCCTCGGCGTCCGAGACGTCGAACTGGTGGCCGGCTGCGCCGACGTCCTCCAGGTCGGCGCCCGCAACATGCAGAACTTCCGCCTGCTGACCGAGGTCGGCCAGGCCGGCAAGCCCGTCCTTCTCAAGCGCAATCCGGCCGCCACCACCGAGGAACTCCTCATGTCGGCCGAGTACATCCTGGCCGAGGGCAACCACCGCGTCATGCTGTGCGAGCGCGGCGTGCGGGGATTCGACAAGGCGACCCGGTACCTGCTCGACCTGGCGGCCGTGCCGGTCATCCAGGCCGTCTGCCACCTGCCCGTCATTGTGGATCCGAGCCACGCGACCGGACGCCGGGAACTCGTGCCGGCGATGGCCCTGGCCGCCGTCGCCGCCGGCGCCCACGGCGTCTTCGTCGAGGTACACCCGGACCCCGAGAAGGCCATGAGCGACAGTCCCCAGCAACTGACCCCCGATGCTTTCCGGCGAATGATGGCCGAACTCGCGCCCATCGCCGAAGCCGTCGGACGAGAACTGCAAAAACCGAACAGCAATTAGCCCCCGGTGAATACACCGGTACGTGTTTAGCGTGTCGGTTGTGGCTGTCACCCTGAGCGAAGCGAAGGGTCTCGCCGTGGAAACGACGAAACAGCAAAGACCACGGCGAGATTCTTCGGCCCGCAAGCGGGCCTCAGAATGACAACGCTAAACACGTGCATACACCGGCGGGCCACGAACGGAGACCTAGCGAATGCGAAAGCCTTTTATCTGCGGCAACTGGAAAATGAACACGAATCGGGCCGAGGCCGTCGCCCTGGCCGAAGCCGCCGCCGCGACGGCGGCCGACGTCCCGGACGTCGAGGTGGGGGCCTGTCCCCCGGCCTGCTATCTTGAGGCCGTCCTGGCCGCCGCCGAGGCTACGACCCTGGTCGTCGGCGGGCAGAACATGTACTTCGAGCCGAAGGGCGCCTTCACGGGCGAGATCGCCGGACCCATGCTCGCCGACCTCGGATGCACCACCGTCATCCTCGGCCACAGCGAGCGCCGCCACGTCTTCGGCGAACCCGACGACCTCATCTCGAAGAAGGTCCATGCGGCCTTTGCCTGCGGCCTGAAGACCATCCTGTGCGTCGGCGAACTCATCGGCGAACGCCGCGCCGGCGAGACCGAAGCCGTGGTCCGGCGCCACGTTACCACCGGATTCGAGGGCCTGTCGAAGGAGCAGGCCGCCGACGTCGTCATCGCCTACGAGCCGGTCTGGGCCATCGGCACCGGAGAGACCGCCACACCCGACCAGGCCCAGGAGGTGCACGCGTTTATCCGGACACTGCTCGCGGACCTCTACGACGCCGATCTGGCCGAGGCGGTCCGCATCCAGTACGGCGGCAGCGTCAAGCCCGAGAACGCGCGTGACCTGCTGGCGCAGACCGACATCGACGGCGCCCTGGTCGGCGGCGCGAGCCTGAAGGCCGAGTCCTTCGCCGGCATCATTGCCGAAACCGTCAAGGCCGAGGGGCGATGAACCGTTTCGCCGGCGCCGCCCGCGGCGACGCACGAAAGCCGCAACACGAACCGTTTAGCCGTCGCCGCAGCGGCGACGAGGAAAGCCTGCAATCGACAACACGTAACACGAGGTGACCTGTGGAAACCGTATGCATGGTTCTGTTTCTTCTGACGGCCGTCATCCTGATCCTGCTGGTTCTGGTCCAGAAGGGTCGCGGCGGGGGACTCGCCGGCGCATTCGGCGGTCCCGGCGGGCACAGCGCCTTCGGAACCAAGACGGCCGACATCTTCGTCAAGGCGACGGCCGTCATCGCCGGCCTCTTCTTTGTCCTGTCCATCGTGACGGCGTGGATCATGCGGCCCGGCGACGTTGCCCAGCCGGCCGAGACGCCCGAGGCACAAGCCCCCGCCGATCCCGGCGGCGCCGCGACCGATAAGCCCGGCGGTGACACGGCCCCGCCCGAAGGCGACGCCGCGGCCGCCAACGACGCTCCAGCAGGCGAAACCACCCCCGATAACTGACGCGGACACAGGAGTCGCCATGTCGGACCAGGACGCTATCCTCGAGGTCTTCCGCGAGGCAGGGGCCCTCCTCGAGGGCCATTTCCTCCTCTCGAGCGGGATGCACAGCCCGACGTACCTCCAGTGCGCCTTAGTGCTTCAAGACCCCGGACGGGCCGGGCGTCTCTGCAGCGAGTTGGCCCGCCGCTTCACGCAGTCCGATGTCCGGACGGTCATCGGGCCGGCCATCGGCGGCATCGTGGTCGCCCATGAGGTGGCCCGCGCCCTGGGGGTGAAGGCCCTGTTCGCCGAGCGACAGGACGGCCGGATGACGCTTCGCCGCGGGTTCGCCGTTGAGGCGGGCGAACGCGTGCTCCTGGCCGAAGACGTCGTGACGACCGGCGGCAGCCTTCGCGAGGTCCAGCAGATGGTCACAGCCGCCGGCGCCGACGTGGTCGGCGTGGCGTCGCTGGTCGACCGGACGAGCGGCCGCGATCCCGGTTTCGGAATGCCGCTCGTCTCGCTCGTCGCGATCGACGTGCCGGCGTACTCGGCCGATGATTGCCCGCTGTGTCGCGAGGGGCTGCCGCTCGTCAAACCCGGTAGTCGGGCGACGCCGGGCGGTGCCTGAGTTGGCCGCAGGGCTCGCCCCGAGCGTTTGGTGCGGCGCCGTTCGGTCGCACCGCGAAAGGTGATCGCATGATCCGCAGTATGACAGGCTACGGCGCAGCCGCACGCGAGACCGACCAGGTCCGCGTCGCCGTCGAGATCCGGACGATCAACAACCGGTTCTTCAAGGTGATTCAGCGTCTGCCGGACGGTCTGGGCGCCGTGGAGGTGCCCATCGAACGGCTTCTGCGCAGGGCCATCGGCCGCGGCACCGTCAATATCGGCGTTGTTGTTGAGCCGCGCGGCCCGGCGGCTCGTGTGCCGATCAACACCGACATCCTGGCGGCCTACAAGCAGGACCTCGCCCGGGTGACGGATAACCTGTCCGACGACGCGCTGCTGGCGCTGCCCGGCGTCCTCGGCGGCGAAGGCGTCCTGCTCACCGGCATCGAGGGTCTCCAGGAGCAGATCGAGGCCGTTGTCGCCGAAGCCCTCGACGGGCTCAACCGCATGCGCGACGCCGAGGGCGAAGCCACCGCCGGCGACATGGCGGCCACCGTCGATGAGATGGAGCGGCAGATCGAGGCCGTCCGGAAGCGTGCCCCGGCCGTGATTGAGGACTACCGCGCCCGCCTCCAGGAACGCGTTGGAGCGATGATCGACGCCGCCGACGTCACGGTTGACGATCAGAGCCTCATTCGCGAGGTTGCCTTCTTTGCCGAACGGTCTGACATCAACGAGGAACTCGCCCGGCTGACGAGCCACGTCGAGCAGTTCCGCGAACTGCTGGCCGACGACGGGCCGCTCGGACGCAAACTCGAATTCCTTGCACAGGAAATGGGCCGCGAAGTCAACACCATCGGAGCCAAGGCCAACGACCCCGAGATCTCACGCGCGGTCGTCGAGATCAAAGTCGGTGTCGACCGGCTCAGGGAGCATACGCAGAACATCGAATGACGGGCCAGGACCCAACGGCGGAACACGAAACGCCGGAGGCGCGGCCGGCGGACCCGGCCCGCAGCAGCCGCAACCTCCTCATCGTCAGCGGCCCGAGCGGGGTGGGCAAGACTACCGTCTGCCGCGAGGTTGCCAGGCGGCTCGGCGTCGTGGTCAGCGTCAGCGCAACGACGCGCCCGATACGCAGCGGCGAGGTGGACGGCCGGGACTACCACTTCATCAGCGAAGCGGAGTTCCGACGCCGCATCGCCGACGGCCGCTTCGTCGAGTGGGCCGACGTGTTCGGCCGGCTCTACGGGACACCCGTCGAGGAACTGGCCCGCGCCTCAGACGCCGGCGAGGTACTGCTTCTGGAGATCGACGTTCAGGGAGGCATCCAGGTGAAGAAGGCGTTCCCCGACGCCTTGGCGGTGCTGCTGGTGGCCCCCGACGTCCAGACCCTGCGCCGCCGTCTGTCGGGTCGCGGCACCGAAGGGCCGGAGGAGGCACAGCGGCGCTTCGCCAAGGCCGAGAAGGAAATCGAGATGGCCAGGCTGGCCGGGTGCTACGACGCCGAGGTCGTCAATGACCGCGTCGAAGACGCCGTCAGGCAGGTGATGGAACTCGTTGAACCGCGGAGGAATCAAGCGTGATTAAGGCTCTCAAAAGCGATGAGGTTGTCGACAAGGTCGGCGGACGCTTCAAACTCGCCGTCCTGGTCCAGAAGCGGCTGGTGGACGTGACCTTCGGGGCGCCCTTGCTGGTCGAGCGCGGCAACATGACGCTCATGGAGGCCGTCGTCCAGGAGGTTCTCGAAGGCAAGATTACCCTGGAGCCCCGCGCCGCGACCCCCGACCCCCTCGGCGCCGACGAGGGCGCCGACCAAGAGGCCGGCGACTGACACGACAGCGCCGCTTACCGCGCGGCGGGTCTCCCGACCCGCCGCGCAACGGCGAAAAGGGGCTTTCGAGCGCGGTGGGTCCGGAGACCCGTTTCGCGCGGCGGCCTTCCCAGGCCGCCGCGAACGCGGTTTATGCCTGTTCCTGGTGGCCTGGGAAGGCTACCAGGCGGACAAAATGGCGAAGTGGCGCTGTAGGAGCGCCTGACCATGACGACGCCCGAATCGCATCTCGGACCGGTCGGCGGCCGCGAGATCGTCGTCGGCGTGACCGGCGGCATCGCGGCTTACAAGACCGCGCATCTGGTGTCGCGCCTCGTCCAGGCGGGCGCCGGCGTGACCGTCGTCATGACCGAGGCGGCCAAGCGGTTTGTCGCGCCGCTCGTCTTCCAGACGCTTTCGGGTCGGCCCGTCTACGCCGACCTGTTCGCCTCGAGCGGGGCCCCCCGGGCCGAGCACATCCGTCTGGCCGACCGGGCCGAGATCGTCGTCGTGGCCCCGGCCACGGCCAACATTCTCGCGAAACTCGCCCACGGCGTCGCCGACGACCTGCTCTCGACCTTCCTGTTGGCGTCCGAGGCGCCGCTGGTCATGGCCCCGGCCATGAACGTCCGCATGTGGGAGCATCCGGCCGTGGCGGCGAACTGCGAGGTGCTGCGGTCGCGCGGCGTGCGGCTGGTCGGGCCGGTGGAAGGCTACCTTGCGTGCGGCACGGTTGCCATGGGTCGCATGGCCGAGGCGGAGGACATTCTGACGGCGCTCGCCGAGGTTGCTGCCGATACGCCGCCGCATCATGAGAAATGATAACCGTCGGATGCCGGACG
>CAZEBQ010000057.1:0-12782 GCA_964510295.1 uncultured Anaerolineales bacterium
GGTCATCGACCAGGAGCGCGGCGGGCACACGTTCGACATCTGGCTGGAGGTCGAGCCCTGCCGCCCGTTCGGCATCGCCACCTGGCGAACGAGCGGCGTGCTGCGGAACATCGTCCTGCGGCGGTTGGACGGATGAGGATGGGCTCGTCGGTCGGCGGCCGTTCTACTCGGCACGTTCTTCATCGGGCAGCGGGCCGATGAAGCGCTCGGCGAGTTCGAGAAAACGGGCGGCGTGGTCCAAGGTCTCCCTGGCATCTTCCTCGGACACGGCGCGGGTCCCTCCGTAGTCGCCGTCTCTGCGAAGCTGGAAGGCTTTCGCGGGCGGTCTTGAGAAGTTCCCGCTGATCTTCCGTCATATCGCGACGCCCTCTCGGCGGACGTTCCGCAGGAGCGGGCCGTTCCGATGCCGGAATCGGTGCCCGTCCATGAAGATGCAGGAGATCACCACGTCATGCGCAAGGGAAAGGGCCACGACGTCATCGAGGGTCCGATCGACCTCGCGGCGGGGGTCGACATCTCCGGTCAGGACCACCAGCACGTCGATGTCGGAGCCGGGGTCCGCGTCGCCACGCGCTTGAGATCCATACAGAACCATCCGAACCAGGCGCGGACCGTACAGGGCCTCGAAACGGTGTCGCAGTTCGGCCAGAATGTCCTGCAACCTGGCGTTCACAACCGGCTTCCCTGGATAGGCGTCATCGCTTATCCATCCTACCGCACGAGACGGCCATGTCAACCACGCCTGTCCCGCCATTGTCCCGCCACGCACAGAGGCGAGGGCCGACCCGTCGGGCGGCCGGCCCTTGGTATGCCAGGTTCTTTTTGTGCGGCCGGAAGCGGGCGGCTACAGGCAAGTGTCCTTGGCGGCTTTGGCGATGCGGAACTTCAGGACCGTCTTGGCCGGGATGTGGAGCGGCTCGCCGGTCTGTGGATTGCGGCCCATGCGGGCCTTGCGGTTGACGACAACCAGTTTGCCGAGGCCGGGGATCGTGAAGCCGTTCGGGGCCTCTTTGTAGGCCAGGTTCACGAGGGTCTCGACGTAGCGGACGGCGTCTTTCTTGCTGATTTCGAGTTCCTCAGCCAGCGCGGCCATCACCTGCGATTTCGTCATTGCTTTCGCCATTGACCATACTCCTTCCTGGTTAACCGAATGCCCGTGCCTGCCGCTCGCATGCACCGGCAGCAAGCCACCCTTTCGATAGAGACCGGTACGGAGGCGCTCCCCCCACACCCCATGTCGCGTGCCAGCATAGAGAACCCCCACCCCCTGCGGCAACACAAAAAACCTGGAAGAAGCGCGGGATTCCCACCAACGGGGCGAAAAGAAAAAGGCTCCTGGAACCTTTTTCCCGGCCCTTGTGGAGAGGGTGCAGCGCTTCTGGAGAGGGTGCAGCGCTTCTGGAGAGGGTGCAGCGCTTGGGGAGAGGGTGCGGGGTGTCCTCACCCCGCACCCGACTGTGTGAAGGTGTTTTTACCATGGAGGTCGGGAGAGGGTGCGGGGTGTCCTCACCCCGCACCCGACGTGTCCAGCCGGGTCCGGGAGCGTGCGGGCTGGGGACAGCCCGCACGCACGATTCAAAATGGGTGATCTCGAGCGAGCCGGGATTGACGGCGAGGCGTTTCTCAATATAATTGCGGGTCTCCACAGGGCGCCGTGTGCCTGGGTATCGACCGAGGCACACCGGCAGGCGGAAAGGAGCCTGACGTGTTACATTTTGATCCCCATACACAATCCTTCTACACGGACCTCAAGCCGCACCGGCTCGAGGACGTTCCGGAGGCGAACCTGTACCGCGACCTCTTTCCTTACGAGCAGTTTCCGAAGATCTCGTTCACCCACGAGCGGGTGCCGACGTTCATTCCCGAGGAGACGTGGATCACCGACACGACGTTCCGCGACGGCCAACAGGCCCGGGCGCCGTACACGGTGGAGCAGATCGTTGAACTGTACAAGTTCATGCACCGGCTGGCGGGTCCGCGCGGGCTCATCCGGGCCAGCGAGTTCTTCCTCTATTCCAAGAAGGACCGCGAGGCCGTCGAAAAATGCCTGGAACTGGGGTACACCTACCCCGAGGTCACCGGGTGGATTCGGCCCGTCAAGAAGGATTTCAAACTCGTCAAGGAGATCGGCCTGAAGGAGACGGGCATCCTGACCTCGTGCTCCGACTACCACATCTTCCTGAAACTGCACCGGACCCGCAAGCAGGCCCTCGAGATGTACCTCGACACGGTCAAGGCGGCCCTCGACGAGGGGATCATCCCGCGGTGCCATCTCGAGGACATTACCCGTGCCGACATCGAGGGGTTCGTCACGTCCTTCGTGGCGGCGCTAATGACCCTGGCCGAGCAGTACGAGATACCCGTCAAGATTCGCATGTGCGACACCCTCGGCTTCGGCGTTCCGTACGTCGGGGCACAGTTGCCGCGCTCCGTCGCCAAGGTCGTCTACTGCCTGCGGCGTGAGGCGGCCGTGCCGCCCGAGTGGCTGGAGTGGCATGGCCACAACGATTTCCACAAAGCGTTCGTCAACGCAACGACGGCCTGGCTGCATGGCTGCTGCGCGGCCAACGGGACGTTCCTCTCGATCGGCGAGCGGACGGGCAACCCGCCCATCGAGGGTCTCGTTGTGGAACACGCCATGCTCTGGGGCGAGACCGAGGGCGTCGATTACTCGGTCATCACCGAGATGGCCGACTACTACCGGGCCGAGATCGGCCAGCACATCGACCCGCGCTATCCCCTGGCCGGCCGCGACTTCAACATGACCCGCGCCGGCATCCACGCCGACGGTCTGCTCAAGAACGAGGAGATCTACAGCCCGTTCGACACCGACAAGATCCTGAGCCGGCCGATCCGCATCGGCCTGACCGACAAGAGCGGCGTGGCCGGCGTCCTCGCCTGGATCCAGCGACGCTACGACCTGCCCGACGCCGTGACCAAGAGCGGCCCGCGCATCGTCCGGATCAACGACTGGATCCAGGCGCTGTACGAGGCCGGCCGCGTCCCCGCCATGAGCGACGAGGAGATGGACGCCAAGGTCCACGAGGTCTTCGGCGACGTTCGGCGCAGGCCCGAGACGCGATAGCGCGGCGGGTCACTTCATCTTGGCTGCCCGTTTGCGGAGCATCTCGACGATCGTCTTGTGGCCGGCCTTCTCGGCCACCTGAAGCGGCGTGCCGACGTTCGGGACCGCCGCACGGGGGTCGGCGCCTCGCGCGAGAAGCAGTTCGACGACGTCGGCCCGGCCGGCCTCGGCCGCGAGGATCAGCGGCGTGCCGCGATCGAACTTGGTATTGACGTCGGCGCCCTTGTCCAGGAGCATGCGAACCATCTCGCGGTCGTTCTGGGCGGCCAGGCAGATGAGCGGGACGCCGCGAGGCCCTTTCCGTTTGGCGTCGCCCCCCTTGGCCAGCAGCAGGGCCAGGACGTCGCGGTGGTTCCAGTTGACGGCCTCGTGGACGGGCGTGCCGGTCTTGCTGTCGGCGTTGGGGTCGGCGCCTTGGGCAAGGAGCAGTTCGACCACGCTTCGGTGTCCCCACCGGACCGCCACGTGCAGGGGCGTGCCGCCCGCCGTCCGACGCTTCACGTCGGCGCCGTGCCGGATGAGGAGGTCGGCCATGTTGCGGTTGCCGATGGCGGCGGCCTCGTGCAGCGGCGTGCTGACCGCCTCGCCGCGCCGGACGCTGCCGTCCCGGCCGGGCTTGACGGTGTAACGGACGCCGTTGGCCTTGGCGCCGCCGGAGATGAGTTTCTCGGCGATGTCGGTGCGGCCGGCCGTGACGGCGTCGAAGAGCGGCGTGGCGCCGCTGGTGTCCTGGGCCTTGACATCGGCGCCTTTCTGGATGAGGAGCCGGGCGGTGTCGCTGTTTCGGGCGGCGGCGGCCACGTGAAGCGGGGTCCGCCCGTCTGCGTCGCGGGCCTTCACGTCGGCGCCCTTGTCGATAAGCAGCATCGCGACGCCGTGGCTGCACTCGGCCGCCACGTGCAGCGGCGTGGCGCCGCCAGAGTCGCGGACGTTGACGTCGGCGCCCTTTTCGAGGAGCAACTTGACCAGGTCCGACCGTTCCCTTGCCGCCAGACACAACGGGGGGATCGTGCGGCGTGCGCGGCCGGGGCCCTTGCTGTTGACGTCGGCGCCGTGTTCGATCAGCAGTTTCACCATCGTGCTGTTACCACTCATGATCGCCTGGCCGAGGGGCGAGACGCCGCGGCCGCGAAGAAGATTCGGGTCGGCCCCCTGTTCGAGCAGGCGTTTGACGACGTCGGCCCGGTTCGTCTCGATGGCGCCGGCCAGGGGCGTCTTGCCGTCGGTGTACCGCCCGTCGATCTTGAACCGCTTGTCGGCCAGGAGGTCCATCAGGTCGGCATGGCCGGCGTCGAGCGCGACGCGGACGGGCGTGCGATGGTCCTGCGCCATGACGTCTTTGCGGGCGCCCTTGTCGAGGAGCAGTTTCGCCACGTCTTTGCGGTTCTCGCCGGCCGCCTCATGCAGCGGCGTCCAGCCGTTGCGGGCGATGGCGTTGACGGCGGCGCCCTTCTCGATGAGACGCGCGACGGTGGCCCGGTCGCCCTGCTTGGCGGCCAGGTGGAGCGGGGTGCGCCCGTCGGCGTCTTTGGTGCCCGTGTCGGCCCCGCCCTCGATGAGCCGTGTGACCACGCCGGTCTTCCCGGCGCCGACGGCCGCGTGCAGCGGCGTGCGGCCGGCCTTGTCGCGTGCGTTGATGTCGGCGCGGCCGGCAAGGAGATACGCGACGACGGCATCGTGACCGTTGGCTGCGGCAAGATGGAGCGGCGTGTTGCCCCCCTTGTCGGCAGCCAGGACGTTCGCCTTCTTGGCGATCAGGAGTTTGACCAGCGGCAGGCTGCCTTCGCCGGCGGCCACGTGAAGCGGCGTGCGCTGGTAGGCCCCCGGGGCTTTCGGATCGGCCCCGTTGCGGATGGCCTGCTTCACGGCGACCGGGTCGCCCGCGCGGATGGCCTTCAAGAGGCCCTCGGTCCGTTCGGCGGCGCCGGTCGGGGCGGAGACGAGGGGGGCGGGCTCGGCCGCGGCGCCTTCAGCCTCGGGCGGCGGCTCGATCTTCTCGTTGCACCCCCCGACGGCCGCCAGACACACGGCCAGACACACCAGGCCTGTCCGCGTTGCCATGGAATCGGATCCTCTGCGTCTGTCGGCCCAACCGCCGTCTCGTGTCTTGAACCCTCAGGCGCTCGGCCGGTTACGCCGCGACCCCCTCCGGCTCAGAAGACCGTGTAGATGAACGGCGCCAGACCCGTGCCGCGCCTTTACTTCACCAAGAGCGGGGAGCCTAATCCTACAACGCTACTTCGCCTTTTTGTCCGCCTGGTGGCCTTCCCAGGCCACCAGGAACAGGCATAAACTGCGTGCGCGGCGGCCTGGGAAGGCCGCCGCGCGGAACGGGCCGGTTACGCCGCGACCCCCTCCGGCTCAGAAGACCGTGTAGATGAACGGCGCCAGACCCGTGCCGCCCAGAATGGCCAGGGCGGCGAGAATCAGCAGCGAGATGAGGATCGGCAGCAGCCACCACTTCTTGTTGTGTTTCAGAAAATCCCAGAACTCGCGGAGCAGGCCCGGGCGGCGGCGCGCCGCTTCCAGGCGGAACTCATCCGTCTCGTTCGGCGTCTCAGGCATGACCGTCGGCCCCCGCGTCGAAGGTTCCCCGCAAGAAGACCTCAGAACTGCCGGAAGTACCGCCCCGCCTTCTCGTCTCGCTCGTCCCGGCGGACCCAGTAGGTCTTGGCGTCGGGCTCGAACTTGCGGTGCAGCGGGTCGCGCCCCAGCAGCCGCATCGCCAGGCCGATGGGCGCCAGCACCAGGTAGTACACCACACCCATGGCCACGTGCGACACCACCCAGCCAATCGGCAGACTCATCAGGGTCAGCAGCAGGTACAGCGGCCTCAACAACCCCGGCACCAGCAAGGCGGCCAGGCCGCACACGGCCGCCACTTCCCACAGGACCGTCCCCACCCACTCGGCTGTTTCCTCGGCAAGGTCCGCCCCGAACATGCTGTGCCGCACGTAGACCCACGTGCCGAGGGCAGCGAAGACAACCATCGCCGCCAGGGCGAAGACCCGCAGCCGTTTCCGGTCGGGATTCCTGTCGATTCTGACCAAAGCCATGGCACTAATCCAGGTCGAAGCGGGCCGG
The DNA here is from genome assembly GCA_964510295.1 of uncultured Anaerolineales bacterium. Classification (GTDB taxonomy): domain Bacteria; phylum Planctomycetota; class Phycisphaerae; order FEN-1346; family FEN-1346; genus JAUVZF01. The sequence continues at coordinate 6,170 of CAZEBQ010000057.1, forward strand.
TTCGGCGTCCACGTCGGACGGCCGGGCCTCGGGCTGTTCGTCCTTGGCGAGCACGCAGTCCTCGAGCACCAGCACGTCCATGCGGGTGGCCATGAAGCACCGGTACGCGTGCTCGGGCGTGCAGACGATCGGCTCGCCGCGCACGTTGAAACTCGTGTTGACCACCATCGGGCAGCCGGTCTTGTCGCGGAACCGCCGAATGAGCCGGTAGTACCGGCCGTGCCGCTCGGGGTCCACCGTCTGGACGCGGGCCGAATAATCGACGTGCGTGACGGCGGGGACCTCGCTTCGCGCGACCGGCACGAACGGGTCCGCGCCCGTCCGGGGCGCGTCGGTCTCGTCCGCCGGCAGCCGCTTCTCCTCGCACACCCCCGCCACCAGGAGCATGTACGGGCTGTCCTGGTCGGGGGCCATCTGGAAGTACTCGGCCACGTTCTCCCTGAGGACGCTCGGGGCGAACGGCCGGAACGATTCGCGGAACTTGATCTTGCGGTTCAGGGTCGACTGCATCGTCGGCGACCGCGGGTCGCCGAGGATCGAGCGCGACCCGAGCGCCCTCGGGCCGAACTCCATCCGCCCGTGCACGTGGCCGACGACGTCGCCGGCGGCAATCCGGTCGGCAATCACGTCCAGCAGCGCGTCCTCATCTGCGAACTCGTGGTACACGGCGCCGACCCGGTCCAGGAACGCGCGAATCTGCGGCATCGTGAACGCCGGACCGAGAAGCGAGCCCTCCTGACGGTCGTGGACGCCGTCGGCCTGCCGCACGTTGCCCAGCAACTGATGCCAGACCAGCAGCGCCGCCCCGAGTGCGCCGCCGGCGTCGCCTGCGGCGGGCTGAATCCAGAGGTTCTCGGCGCCGGCTTCGCGGAGGATCCGCCCGTTCGCGACGCAGTTCAGGGCCACGCCGCCGGCCAGCACGAGGTTCCGCATGCCGGTCTCGGCGAGCACGTGCCGGGCCATGCGGAGCAGAATCTCCTCGGTCACGGCCTGGACGGAGGCCGCCAGGTCCATCTCGCGCTGCGTCAGGGGGGTCTCGGGCCGGCGCGGCGGGCCGCCGAAGAGCCGGTCGAACTTGCGGCCGGTCATCGTCAGGCCCTGGCAATAGTTGAAATACGACAGGTCCATCCGGAACGAGCCGTCCGGTTTCAGGTCAATCAGGTGCCGGAGGATGAGGTCCTTGTAGCGCGGCCGGCCGTAGGGGGCAAGGCCCATCAGTTTGTGCTCGCCGGAGTTGACCTTGAAACCCGCGGCGTACGTGAAGGCCGAGTACAGCAGGCCCAGGCTGTGCGGGAAACGCAGTTCGTGCGACAGGTCGATGCGGTTGCCTCGGCCTGCGCCCCATGCGGCCGTCGCCCATTCGCCGACGCCGTCAACGGTCAGGATGGCGGCCTGCTCGAACGGCGACGGAAAGAACGCGCCGGCCGCGTGCGACTCGTGGTGCCGCGCGAAGACGTACCGGCCCTTGTACCCGCCTCGCAGGCCGCGGTCCATGATGCGCGGCAGGTGCAGTTTCGTGCGAAGCCACAGCGGCATGGCCGTGCAGAACGAGCGGAAACCCGCCGGGGCGTACGCCACGTACGTCTCGAGCAGGCGGTCGAACTTCAGCAGGGGCTTGTCGTAGAACGCCACGACCTCCAGGTCGGCCGGCCCGATGCCCCCCGCTTCCAGGCAATAGTCGATGGCGTCCTGAGGGAACCGGGCGTCGTGTTTGCGGCGTGTGAACCGCTCTTCCTGCGCGGCGGCCACCAGGCGACCGTCACGCACGAGGCAGGCGGCGCTGTCGTGGTAGAACGCTGAAATGCCCAGGATATTCATCGGCGCCCGCTGAGCCGTCCGGCAGGAGTCTTTCAAAGCCGGTGCGCGGCGGGTCTCCGTACCCGCCGCGGACATGCCCCATCATGCGCGGTGGGTACGGAGACCCACCGCGCAACGCTTTCCTCAAGCCAGTCAGGCATCGCCTCTGCCACACCCTTACTTCAAGCCCAGCCCTCGCAGGTTCCGCAGGCTGACGGCGATGCTCTTGAACGGGTCCTTCGTCACGGGGCACTGGTCCTGCTCGACGATGTAATGTTTGACGCCGGCCATGTGGCAGGCCCGCACGATGGCAGGCCAGTTCAGGTTGCCCTCGCCGACCTCGGCCCAGGCGGGTTCGCCGTCCAGGATCAGCCAGTCCTTGACGTGGACCTGGTCCATGCGGCCCTTGAGGCGTGCGCACCAGTCGGCGGGGTCGCCTCCGCCTCGCGCGACCCAGCCGGTGTCGATCTCGGCCTGGAGGTATTCCGGGTCGGTGGCGGAGTAAAGGATGTCGAGGCCCGTCCGCCCGCCCAACCCGCCGCGCCCCCCGAACTTGTGGAACTCGAAATGGTGGTTGTGGTACTGGAGCGTGATGCCTTCTTTCCGCAGCGCCTTGCCGAGGTGCGTCAACTCGCGTGCCCGCGCCTTCCACGCGGCCAGGGTGCTGCGGTCCTGCTTCGCCACCCACGGGATGGCGGTGTGCGAACACTTCCAGGCCCGGAGACGTTCGACGACGCCGCCGAAGTCCTCGCGCATCATCGCCAGGGCGATGTGGCTGCCGATGACACGGAGCCCCGCATCGGCCATCATCCTGGCCAGGTCCGCCGGGTCCTGGGCCAGGAGTCCGCCGCCGGAGATCTGGACGTTCCGGTACCCGATTTTGCGGACGCGCGCCAGCGTCCGGGCAATCCGGCGCGGCTTCGTGCAGTAGTCGCGCAGCGTGAACAGCGTGACCGCCAGTTGCGATTCCTTCGGCGCCGCCATAAACGTTCCTTTCCCCTGTGACCGTTTGCGCTGGACGATCCCGGCCGGCAGCGTATGATTACTACCATACCGTAGCGGGCGCTGCAAAGGCTTCCCGCTTCTCGCTGACTGGAGACCCGAATGTCTGCCGGAACCCTGTGGCGTAAGGCGACCCTCTCTGCCGCTGTCATGTTGCTGGCGACGGCCGCCGCGGGCGCGGCCAACACCCCGAAGGCGCCCGTCCGCCAACTCGTTGCCGTCGAGGGCAAGGGCTACCTCGAAACCGTGGGCGGCTACCGCGTCCTGCACCTGAAGGGCACGCCCGAGCAGATGGGCCGCCAGCACGGACGCCTGCTCAAGGAGCCCGTGACCGAGAACGTCAACTTTCTGTTGGCCGAACGCCCGGGCGAGGGATTCCAGATAGGCGACATGCAAGTCACCCGCACCATGCTCGCGGGCGTGATGAACCAAGCCTTCGCCGGCAAGATTCCGGAACCGTACCTCAAGGAGATGCGCGCCCTGGCCGACGGGGCGGGCCTGCCGGCCGACCGCGTCAGCGCCTGCAACCTCATCCCGGAGATGTTTCATTGCTCCGGCTTCGCGCTGCTCTCGAAGACCACGGCCGACAAGAAACTCTACCACGGCCGCATCCTCGACTACGGCGTGGACCAGCACCTTCAGGACCACGCGGTCCTCATCATCCAGCAGCCGGACGGCAAGGTGCCGTTCGTCAACGTCTCCTACGCCGGGTTCATCGGTTCGGTCACGGGCATGAACGTCGACGGGATCAGCATCGGCGAGATGGGCGGCGGCGGGGTCGGCATGTGGAGCGGTGTCCCCATGTCGTTCCTCGTGCGGATGGTCCTCGACGGCACGCGGACGCTCGACGAGGCGGTGGCGGTCTTCAAGGACCATCCGCGGACGTGCGAGTACTACTACGTCATCGCCGACGCCCGGCGCGATTCGGCCGTCGGGCTGTGGGCCACGCCCGACAAACTCGAGATCGTCAAGCCCGGCCAGGCGCATGACCTGTTGCCGACGCCGGTTCCGGAGACGGTGATTCTCTCGGCCTTCGATCGCTACACGCACCTGGTCAAGCGAATCCGCACCGGCGTGGGCACGTTCACGCCCGAATCGGCCATCCGCCTGATGGACGCGCCCGTGGCCATGAAGGCAAACCTGCACGACGTCCTGATGATTCCGGCCGACGGCGTTCTGCACGTCGCCAACGCGGCCGGCGACGGGGCGCCCGCATGGAAACAGCCGTACTACCGCTTCGACGTCCGCCGCCTCATGGCAACAAGGCCCGGTCAAAAGGACCACTGACAGGGAACACGTGACCAAGGACGGCCTTTTATGAACATCATCCTCATCATCTCCGACACATTCCGCTACGACAATTTTTTCGACCGTGCGGCCATGCCGGTCCGCACGCCGCACCTCGATGCGTTCAGCCGGCGGGCCGTCAGCGCCACCGGGATGTGGAACTCGAGTTTCCCCACCATCCCGCACCGCACCGACCTCACCACCGGCCGGTACGGCTGGCCGTGGTACCCCTGGCAGAGCCGCCTGATGAGCAGCCAGAACCACCTGCCCCAGATGCTGAACCGCGCCGGGTACGTCTCGCAACTGCTGTGCGATTGCCCACACCTGTTCAATGCGGACTTCAACCGGGGCTTCCACGGTGCCCGGGTGCTGCGCGGCCAGGAGGGCGATTTGCCATTCCTCCGGATGAACCACCCCATCGAGAGCGTTATGCCTCCCGAAAAGACCCGCACCGGCCACCACTTTATGGACCGGAACCTGCCCGACCTGGCCCGCTGGACCAACCGCCTGTGGTACCGCGAGGTGGACCGCTTCCCGCCGCGCACCGCCGAAATGACCGTCGAGTGGCTCGAAGAGAACTACCGGCACCACCCGTTCTTCCTGTGGGTCGATTTCTTCGACCCCCACGAGCCGTGGGACCCGCCCGAGTACATGGTCCGCAAGTACGATCCCGACTACACCGCCGCACCCATGATCCACCCCAACTACGGGCATGCCGGCGACCTTACGCCGGAGGAACTCAAGAACCTGCGGGCACACTACGCGGCCGAAGCCGAACTCGTCGACCGATGGGTCGGACGGATTCTCCAGAAGATTGACGACCTCGACCTCTGGCCGAACTCCATCGTCGTCTTCACCACCGATCACGGCATGAGCCTCGGCGAACACGACCGGACCGGCAAGTCGAACCTCAACGACCGCGACGAGAGGGCCTGGCCGGTCTATCCGGAAATCGCTCACCTGCCGTTCCTGATTACGGCCCCCGGCCTGGAGGGCGGCCGCGAGGTCGATGCGCTGCTTCAACCGCCCGACATCCTGCCGACGCTGCTGGACCTGGCCGGTGTTCGGGTCGAGACACCCGAACCGCTGCATGGGACATCGTTCGCACCGATGCTGCGCGGCAAGGCGCAGGAACCGCTCCGCGACGTCGCCATCTCCTCCGCCTTCATCCAATGGAAACCGGGCCGGCCGTGCGCGGGGCACCTTACCCCCGCCGTCTACACCGACCGGTGGTGCTACGTGCCCTTCGGGTCCGAAGGACAGCGGGAACTCTACGACCTGGCCGCCGACCCCCTCGGCGAGACGTGTGTCCTGGCCGACCACGCGCAAGTCGCCGACGACCTCCAGGCCCAACTCATCGGCTGGCTCAAAGAGATGGCCGCCCCGGCCGAGACAGTGGCGGCGCTTGACCTCGCACCGTGACCGCTCACCGCCCGGCCGGCGCGCCTCGCTTTAGGCTTGCCACACACCCGCCGCAGCGTTAAAAGGGCACTCGGTCACTACCAGGGCGGCGTTGCCCGGCGCCCAAGCGGATTTGCCATGCCCGACGTATCATCCGACGATTGGACCATCGGCCGTCTCATCGAGTGGACGCGCGGCTTCTTCGAGCGGGGCGACATCGACCAGCCGCGCCTCGAGGCCGAGATCCTCCTGGCACACGTCTTGGGCGCCGAACGCATCGACCTGTACCTGCGGTACGAGGACGCCGTCTCCGAAGACGAGCGGACCGCCTTCCGCGACCTCGTCCGACGCCGCGCGGGCGGCGAACCGACGCGGTACCTCGTCGGCACCTGCGAGTTCCTCTCGCTCGCCTTCAAGGTGACGGCGGACTGTCTGATTCCTCGGCCCGAGACCGAGATGCTCGTCGAGGCGGTCCTGAGCCGACGCCGCGCCGCCCCGGCCCCCCTCCTCGATGGAGGCGAGACGGGGCCGCCCGGCCCCGTCACGGCCATCGACCTGTGCACCGGCTGCGGGTGCGTGGCCGTCGGCCTGGCCGTCCGCCTGCCGGACTGCCGCGTTACGGCGACCGACATCTCGCCAGCGGCCCTTGAGGTCGCCCGCACGAACGCCGAGGCCCACGGCGTGGCGACCCGAGTCACGTTTCTCGAGGGCGACCTGTACGATGCCCTCGACGCCGCCGACGCCGAGCCCGCCGATTTCCTCCTCGCCAACCCGCCGTACGTCGCCCAAGGGGAGTGGGACGGCCTCCCGCGCGAAATACGCGAACACGAACCGCGCGACGCCCTCGTCGCCGGACCCGACGGAACCGAGTGCGTCGAACGCATCCTCAAGGGGGCGCGGGCCTACCTGAAGCCCGGGGCGACCCTGCTTGTGGAAATCGGCGCCGGCCAGGGCGCCAAGGTCACCGAGATGGCCACAGCCGTCCGCGGCCTCTCCGGCGTCGGCGTCCTCAAAGACTACGCCGGCCTCGACCGAATCCTTGTAGCCGGGCGCGAGAGCGAATGCTAAAACAGGCTACGCATCGCCAACGTTAGCCGCCGGGCGCGAGAGCGAATGCTAAAACAGG
>CAZEBQ010000057.1:12882-16912 GCA_964510295.1 uncultured Anaerolineales bacterium
CGCATCGCCAACGTTAGCCGCCGGGCGCGAGAGCGAATGCTAAAACAGGCTACGCGCCGCCAAGGCCCAAGATGCGGCATCGCCAACGTTAGCCGCCGGGCTTGCCCGGCGCGTGCTGTTCGACAAATCAAAGGAGCGTCAATCCGATGGATGCAATGGTTGTGACCGGCGGACGCCGTCTCAAAGGCCGCGTGCGCGCCGGCGGCGCCAAGAACGCGGCGCTGCCTATCATGGCGGCCTCGATCCTGGCCGAGGGGCACATGCGACTGAGGGGTGTGCCCGACCTGGCCGACATCCGGACGATGGCCCGCCTCCTCAAGACGCTCGGCGTCCGCGTCGAACGCGAGCGGGGCGGCGAGATGGTTCTGCGCAGCCCGCGCCGCACCACACGCAACCGCGCGCCGTACAAGATCATGAGGACGATGCGCGCCGGCATCTGCGTGCTTGGGCCGCTCGTGGCCCGGCGGGGCAAGGCCGAGGTCAGCCTGCCGGGCGGCTGCGCCATCGGCGACCGCCCCGTCGACCTGCACCTGAGAGGCCTCCGGGCACTCGGGGCGCGAATCCGCATCCAACACGGCTACATCGTCGGCGAGAGCCGGCGTCTGCGCGGCACGGAGATGTACCTCGGCGGACCCTTCGGCTCCAGCGTCACGGGCACCGAGAACATCCTGATGGCCGCCGTCCTGGCCAAGGGAACCACCGTCATCGACTGCGCGGCCTGCGAGCCGGAGATCCGGGACCTGGCCAGCGTGCTCACCAAGATGGGCGCCCGGATCGACGGGCTCGGCTCGCCGCGCCTCGTCGTCGAGGGCGTCGACCGCCTGTCGGGCTGCGAGCACACGATCATTCCCGACCGCGTCGAGGCCGGCACACTCCTGCTCGCCGGGGCCGCCACGCGGGGCGACGTCACCGTCCAGGGCGCCCGGTGGGACGACCTGTTCGCCCTGGTGACCGTGCTCCGCGAGATCGGCATCGACGTGCGGCACGACGCCGACACGATCCGCGTCCGCTCGCGCCGCCGGCCCAGGAGCATCGACGTGACCACCCTGCCGTTCCCCGGTTTTCCGACGGACCTTCAGGCCCAGATGATGGCGCTGCTGACGGTGGCGGACGGCATCAGCGTCGTCACCGAGAAGATCTTCCCCGACCGGTTCATGCACGTGGCCGAACTCGGCCGCATGGGCGCCATCATCCGCAAAGAGGGCAACGCCGTGGTCGTTCACGGGACGCGGACCCTGTCGGGCGCCGAGGTGATGGCCAGCGATCTTCGGGCCTCGGCCGCCCTGGTCATCGCGGGCCTGGTGGCGGGGGGCAAGACGACCATCTCGCGCGTCTACCATCTGGATCGCGGCTACGCGCGTCTGGAACGCAAACTTCGCCGCCTGGGCGCCGTCATCCGCCGCGTCAAGCAGTGAGACCGTCTACGGCCACTTGGTACGACTACGCTATTGGCTGCGGTTACCCGGTTGTTGCTCGGCCGGGGAAAAAGCGGGTCAGGGCCATATTCAATGCCAAACCAGCCGTTCGGTTTGGCCTTGAATCGTTTGGCTTTGTCAGTGCCCGGTCACTGGCTGTGCGGTCCACGCTCATAGGGGCCCGGGACGTCGGCCGGGCCGCCTTCGTCGCCGTACTTCGCTATGCTCTCGAAGGTTTCCTGTCCGCCCACGCCCACGAGTCGCCAGTGCCCGTCTTCTTCGAGGCGGAACCACAGCGTCATCTCGAGGATGCGGCGGTCGAGGGTGACGCGCGTGGCGGCCGGGGCGACCAGGACGCCCCGTTCGGTCGGCAGGATCTGAAGCGACATCAGTTCGCGTCCGACCAGGCTGCCGCCGCCTTCGAACAGGTCACAGATGCCTTTGCGGAACGACTCCAGCCCCGCTTTGCCCTGAGGCGAATCCGCCGGCAGTTTCTCGAAGACCTCCTCGTGCCGGGAGGCCAGAATGGCGTCGATCGTCTCGGCGGACCGCCTCTTGAGGTCCTCGAACGTCTGCCTCTCGCCGAGCCAGATGCTGAGGTGATACCCGCCGCCCAGCGCCCCCGTCGCGACGCCGAGCGCCACGGCCGCCAGGGCCAGCCTCCGACCGACCACAACGCCCCCGGACCTGCGGATCGTCCGCAGCGACACCAGACCCAGCACGATCGCCACGACCGGCACCGCGACCAGCGGGGCCACCACCAGGGCGGTCGCGCCCAGAACGCCCACGATCAACGCGACGACGGCCATCGGGCAGACGGCCGCATACTCCAGGTCCGTCGCGCTGTCGAGTCGATCCTCGCTTACGGGCTCGTCCATAGCAGGTGTCTTCGGTTGCGCCCCCGCGCGCTCAGCCGCGGCGCCGGCGTACGACAACACTGCTTCGCCATTTCGCGCGGCGGGTCAGGAGACCTGTACGTGTTTAGCGTCCCACGCGCCACCAAGAGGGTGACACGGCAGCGGCGAAGCCTGCCGCCGGCCACGGCACGAGCCGCACCCGTGCCAGGGTGGCTTGACCGCGGCACGAGCCGTACCCATGCCGAGGGCAACTGCACGGCCCAAGGGCCGTGCCACCCCGCTAAACACTTACGGAGACCCGCCGCGCGGCAAGTGGCGTAGCCGTACTCGTCAGACGCGCTTGGTCACGACGATGGTTCGGTCGTCGCGGAACCGGCCGTCCGGACTGACCGACTCGGTCAGGTCCTCGAGCGCCCGGACGACCGACTCGGCCGACCCGGCCAGGTGGTCCCGGACGTTGGCGAGGGCACGCTCCATGCCGAGGTCTCCGCCGCCGGTGGTCTCACACTCGAAGATGCCGTCGGAGATCAGCAGGAAGGCGTCGCCGGGCGCGAGTTCCACCGGCTCGCCGGCCTCGATGGATGCGTCCGGCAGGATGCCGAGCGGCAGTCCGGTGGCGTTGAACTGATCCGACCGGCCGTCGGCCCGCATCACGACGATCGGTCCCTGGCCGGCGCTGGCGTACGAGACGGTGCCCGTGGAGGCGTCGGCGACCGCCAGGGCCAGCGTCACGAATCGGCCCTCGCCCACGTCGGCGGCCAGCAGGCGATTGGTGTCGCACAGGATGGCGTCGGGGCGGTCCTCGCGAAGCGCGAGGGCCCGCACGAGCGCCCGCGTCTCAGCCGCCAGCAGCGCCGGCCCGACGCCGTGTCCGACGGCGTCGCCGAGCATGAGGCCGACGCGGCCGTCACTCCATGGAAAGATGTCGAAGAAGTCACCGCCGGCGTATTCGGACGGTCGGCTCCAGCCGGCCAGGTCGAACCCGTCGAGGCCGGGCGGGTCGTGCGGCAGGAGGCCGGCCTGGATGTCGCGAGCCAGTTCCATTTCGTCTTCGAGCCGGCGTTTGGTCAGGTACTCCTCCAGCAGCCGCGCACGCTGCAGCGCCACCCCCGCCTGGTCGGCCAGGGCCGTCAGCAGGGCCCTGTCGCGTTCGGTGAACGAGCCGGCGCGCTTGTTGAGGGCCTCGAGCACGCCGACGAGTTCGCCCTCGAGGTTGGTCATCGGGACGGCCAGGATGTCGCGGGTCCGCCAGCCCGTCTTCTTGTCCACGTCGGCATTGAACCGCGAGTCGGCGTAGGCGTCCGGAATGATGAGCGGCTCGTTGCTGCGGGCCACCGCCCCGGCGACGCCGCGGTCGGCCGGGAACCGGATGACCTCGATCTCGCTCTCGGTGACGATGCGGCTGACGAGTTCGTCGGTTGCGGCGTCGTAGAGGAAGAGCGTGGTCCGCTCGGCGTCCAGCAGTTCGCAGGTTTCCTCGGCGATGGACCCGAGGAGCGGGTCGAGGCGCGGCTCGGAGGCCAGACGCCGCATGACGCCGAGCAGCACGTCGAGATGCCGGCGCAGCGTCGATTCGTCCGATTGGGTGTTGTCGCTCATCCGTGTGGACCCGGAAACCTCCCGGCCGTGATGATAAAACCGCCGGCGGCCGTTTCTCAAGGGAATTGTTCGTTCGGACGTGTTTGGGACGTGGCAACGATTTGTGGCATGGGACGATTTCCTGCGGCTTGGCCGTAGCGCCGGGGTTTATCCCCGTAC
>CAZEBQ010000058.1:0-3173 GCA_964510295.1 uncultured Anaerolineales bacterium
GATGTGGCCGCCGGCGTCGCCGCCGCCGGGGCCGAGGTCGATCATCCAGTCGGCGCTTTTGATGACCTCGAAGTTATGTTCCACCACCAGGACGGTGTTTCCGAGGTCCACGAGGCGGTTCAGCACGTCGAGCAGCCGCTGGATGTCGGCGAAGTGCAGGCCGGTCGTCGGTTCGTCGAGCACATAGAGCGTGCGGCCGGTGGAGCGTTTGCCGAGTTCGGCCGACAGTTTCACCCGCTGCGCCTCACCGCCGGAGAGGGTCGTCGAGTTCTGGCCGAGCGTAATGTAGCCGAGGCCCACAGCCTCGAGCGTGCCGAGTTGCCCGACGATGCGCGGGAAATTCTCGAAGAACCGGACGGCTTCGCTCACCCGCATCGCGAGCACGTCGGCGATGGTCTTGCCGCGGTAGGTGATTTCGAGCGTCTCGCGGCCGAACCGTGTGCCCTTGCACTCGCGGCAGGTCACGTAGACGTTGGGCAGGAAGTGCATCTCGACCTTCCGGACGCCCTGGCCCTGGCAGACCTCGCACCGTCCGCCCCTGACGTTGAAACTGAACCGGCCCGGCCCGTAGCCGCGCACCTTCGCCTCGCGCGTTCGGGCAAAGACGCGGCGAATCTGGTCGAAGACCTTCGTGTAGGTGGCGGGGTTCGAGCGTGGTGTGCGGCCGATGGGGCTCTGGTCGATCTCGATCACGCGGTCGATCTGGTCGGCCCCGGCCAGTCGGCGGTGGAGGCCGGGCTTGACGCGGCTGCCGTACAGTTTCCGCCTCAGGGCCGGCACCAGCGTCTGAGTCACCAGCGTACTCTTGCCGGACCCGCTCACGCCCGTCACGCAGACCAGGCACCCCAGCGGGACGGTCACCTTGAGCGATTGCAGATTGTTTTCCCGTGCCCCGAAGACCCGGACGCTTCGCCGCTTCCTCGCGCGGCGGCGCGTCGCGGGGACGGAGATGGTCCGGGCGCCGGCCAGGTACTTGCCGGTCAGCGAGGCCGGCGAGGCGGTGATCTCCTCCAGTGTTCCCTGGGCCACCACTTCGCCGCCATGCTCCCCCGCGCCGGGGCCCATGTCGAGAATATGGTCGGCCGCCCGGATCGTGTCCTCGTCGTGCTCGACCACGACGACGGTGTTTCCGAGGTCGCGCAGCCGTTCGAGTGTGTCGAGGAGCCGCCGGTTGTCGCGAGCGTGCAGGCCGATGGTGGGTTCATCGAGGACGTAACAGACGCCGACGAGTCCGCTGCCCACCTGCGTGGCGAGGCGGATGCGTTGGGCCTCTCCGCCCGAGAGCGAGTCGCTGGAGCGGTCGAGCGTCAGGTACGAGATGCCCACGTCCTGCAGAAAGGTGAGCCGCGAGCGGATCTCCGAGATGACCTGGCGTGCGATCGTCTGCTTGTCGCCCTCCAGTTTCAGGGCGTCAAAGAAGGCGGCCGCCTCGGCGATGCTCATGGCCGTGATGTCGTGCAGCCGCCTGTCGCCGACCAGGACGGCCCGGGCCTCCGGCCGCAGGCGCGCCCCGTGGCAGTCGGGGCAGCGCTGAGGGCTCATGAACTCCTGGAGCCACCGCCTGGCGTAGGCGCTGCGTGTTGTCTCGGCGAGTCGGCGCAGACTCGGGACGACGCCTTCCCACTCGGCGTCGGGTGCGGCGGCGGTTCCTTTGGCGCGGCGGAGTGTGCCGCCGTGCAACAGGACCTCGCGCAGGCGTTTGGGTAACTTGCGGACGGGCACGGTCTCATCGACGCCGAAATCGCGGACGAACCGCGCGAGGCCCTCGGCGTAGAACGACCGGTACCGACGCGGGCCGTCGCGCCACGGGGCAACGGCGCCCCGGGCGAGTGACCGGTCGGCGTCCGGCACAATCAGGTCGTCGTCAAACTCCAGATACGTCCCCAGGCCGTGGCAGTGCGGGCATGCGCCGTACGGGCTGTTGAAACTGAAGAGGCGGGGCGTCAGTTCCTCCAGGCTGACGTTGCACTTCGTGCAGGCATACCGTTCGCTGTAGAGAACGTTCTTCCAGTTGCCCGGACCGGCCTCGTGACAGATGACGACGAGACCGTCGCTCATCCGCAGGGCCTGCTCGACGGAATCGGACAGCCGTGGCCGGGCCACCTCCTTGGCGACGAGGCGGTCGATGACGGCCTCGATCGTATGACGCCGTGTCTTGGCGAGGTCGGGCACGTCGCGGACCTCGTACATGCGTTTGTCGACGCGGACGCGGAGGAAGCCGTCGGCAACGATGCTGCGGATGATATCGCGGTGCTCGCCTCGCTGCCCGCGCACGAGCGGCGCCAGGATGATGAGCCGGGTGCCCGCATCAAGCGAGAGGACGCTCTCGACGATTTGCTCGACGCGTTGGGGCTGGATCTTGCGGCCGCACTTCGGGCAGTACGCCGTGCCGACCCGCGCGAACAGCAGACGCAGGTAATCGTGGATCTCGGTAGCCGTCGCGACGGTTGACCGCGGGCTGAAACCGCCGCGACGCTGGTGGATGGCGATCGTGGGAGGCAGCCCCTCGATGGCGTCGACGTCGGGCTTCTCCATCTGTTCGAGGAACTGGCGGGCGTAGGTGCTGAGCGACTCGACGTACCGTCGCTGACCCTCGGCGTAGACGGTATCGAACGCCAGGCTCGACTTGCCGCTGCCCGACAGGCCCGTGATGACGACCAACTTGTCGCGCGGAATACGGACCTCGATGTTCTTCAGGTTGTGCTGCCGTGCGCCCTGGACCCGGATGAACTCGTTGCCGTTGGACGGCGGGGCGCCAGCGGCGCCCTGGGCGTGAACGGCGTGCGGCGGTTTACGCGGCGGATGCGACGCACTCTGGCCGGCCGCTTCAGGCAACGGATGCTCCCCAAGACGCCTTGCTGCGAAGACGAACCCCCGATGTTAGCACCCGATCGGACGGTTGGCAAGCGTTGTAAGGGGAAAAATAGCATGAAGGCGTCGCAAGAGTTCTTGGCAATCGATTTGCGGTGCTGCGGGTGGTGTTGAGGCCCGCTCGCGGGCCTTTTTCCCGAAGGGTGCAGACCCGGCCTTCTAGGCCGGGGTTGCATGGGCCTTGGCCCGTACGTCCTTTCCCTTCCCCCCTCCCCGGGGGGCCCGGGGGGGCCCGGGGGGGGGGGGGGGGGCACCCACCCCCCCCGGCGCGCCGCCCCCCCCGGGGAAAACCCCCCCCGGCC
>CAZEBQ010000058.1:3183-16810 GCA_964510295.1 uncultured Anaerolineales bacterium
TTTTTGGGGGGTTTTGTTTGGCGTTGGGCTGTTAGGTCATTCCCCTCCCCCCCGCGCGGGGCGGGGGGGGCGCCCCGGGGAGGGGGGAAGGGAAACCACAGGCGGCGCGGCGTCCGCCACCGGGGGTAAAACCCCCGGCCTGGACCACTGCGGGGCTAAGCCCGCCGAGGCGGGCTTCGGACGAGGCGGGCACACCGGCTTGCTCGTGCCGCCAGAACAATTCACCACACCCGCGCCCTGCAAGGTTAGGAAGAAGGCAGGGCCGCGACGTGCACCATATCCAGCAGGTAGGCGTCATCTCGCGACATAGATGGGCTCCGCGGAAGACAGGATGGCCCGTCGTCTGAGGTAGTTGCGGCTTTGCTCGACGCCCGACCGCGCCCGCATCAGGCGTCCGCCTCGGTCAACGCCTTTTGGTACTCGTCCCACAACTCGTCCTGCGAGGCGCCGGTGACGATGCGGGACCAGGGGAAACATTCGTCGCGGTCGCGCTCGCGATGGGCGTAGAACGCCGGGTCGACGCCGGTGACCTCGAAGGCCTTCTGCCAGGCCTCGGGGCGGAACTTCTCGTCCCAGGCGTCGAACCGGGCGCCGGCGCGCCAGGCCTCGTAGACGACCGCTGCCACGCGCCGGTCGCCCCGGGCCAGCACGCCTTCCAGCAGGCTGCGGTCGACGCGGTGGACGCGAACGCTGAGGCGTTTGGCGGGCAGGGCCTTGTAGAGGATTTCGCGCGCCCGGCCGAGGTACGCCGCGTCGGCCATGGCGGCAAACTCGAACGGCGTGTGGGCCTTCGGCACGAAGTTCGACACCGCCACGTTGATCTTGCCGGGTCCGTTGCCGGTTTGGCGGCGCAGGTCGCTGACGCGTCGGGCCAGGCCGGCGATGGCCTCGATGTCTTCATCGGTTTCGGTGGGCAGGCCGACCATGAAGTAGAGTTTGATGGTGTTCCATCCGCGCGACCAGGCTTCGCGGGCGCCCGCGAACAGGTGTTCATTCTCGACGCGTTTGCCGATGACGCGGCGCATGCGGGGCAGGGCGGCCTCGGGGACCATCGTGAGACCGCTTTTGCGGACGCTTCCCAAGAGGCGCGGCAGGAGTTCGAGTTGGTCGTTGGTGCGCAGGCTCGGCAGGCTGAGGCTGACGCCGCGCGGCGCGAACTCGGCGTCCAGCGTCGTCAGAATCGCCCTCAACCGCGGGTGGTCGCTCGGCGACAGGCTCGTCAGCGAAATCTCGTCGTGGCCCGTGTTGGCGATGGTTGCGCGAGCCAGATGGAGAATCGCCTCCGGGCTGCGGCAGCGGACGGGCCCCTTCGTGCGGCCGGCCTCGCAGAAACGGCACCGGCGCGGACAGCCACGCATGATCTCAATCGTCACGCGGTCGTGGATGACCTCGCTGCCCGGGACGACCGGGGCGGTGGGGAACGCGGCCGTCTCGAGGTCGTCCACGCGCGCGGCAACCGTTGCATCGGGCAGACCGTCCACGGTGGGCGTGAGAGCGGCGAGCGTGCCGTCGGCGTTCCAGGAGGGCTCGATGAGGCCGGGCGCGTAGAGGAAATCCAACTCGCGGGCAAGCGTCAGGAGGATCTCGGCGCGGGCAGCGCCGCCCGCCTTGAGGTCGCGGTAGCGGTCGATGAAGCGCGGCAGGGCGGCTTCGGCGTCGCCGACGACCATGAGGTCGATGAAGGGGGCCATCGGTTCGGGGTTGTTCGCGCCCGGCCCGCCGCCCAGGATGATGGGGTGGCCTTGAGTCCGGTCGGCCGCCATGACGGGGATGCCGCCAAGAGACAGCATGGCCAGGATGTTCGTGTAGAGCATCTCATACTGGAGGGAGAATCCGACGAGGTCGAACTCGCGGACAGGACGCCGAGATTCCCACGAGAACAGCGGGATGCCCACCTCGCGCATGCGGTCCTGGGCGTCGGTCCAGGGGGCGTACGTCCGTTCGCAGAGCGTGTCGGCACGGTCGTTCAGCATCGCGTAGATGATCGCCGACCCCAGGTGGCTCATGCCGATGGCGTAGGTGTCGGGGAAGGCGAGGCAGAAACGCACGTCGGCGCCGTCCCAGTCCTTGCGCACGGCCCCCACCTCGCCGCCGATGTACTGGGCGGGATTCGTGACGAACGGCAGCAGTTCGCGCGAGACGGCCTGCGCCAGCGTCGTCTTCTCCTCGGCCATAGTCGCGCCACGGTACCCGTTTGCGTCGGAAGCGTCAAGGAAGTGGTCGACCGGTCCATGGAGCGCAAGCGACGGGGTGTCGGCGGCCGCTGGAATCAAGGGCTCCTGGACCCTCGCACGGCTTCAAGGGCCGACAGGACGGGTTCGACCTTGATGGCGGTCTTGTAGACGATGACGCCGGCGCCCGGCTCGGCGCCCTCCCGTAAGGACCGCTCGGGCACCGCCACCAGGATGCCCTGGCCCGGGAACCGGCGGAGCGTTTCCCGCTTCTTCGCGAGGTACTCGGGCGTCCAGAACCCCACGATCTCAAACAGGACGGTCGTGCCGTCGTCGTGGCGGAAGACGAAATCGGGAACGAAGATCGTCTGGCCGTCGGCCAGAACCTCCGACTCGCGCTCCAGGCGCCAGCCTTCGCGCTGCTGGCCGAACTTCCTGGCGAACCGTTCCTCCACGCCTGAGTCGAACTCCTCCGGCGGCGGCAGCGCGGATGTGTATCGGTCCTGGTCCGACAGGTCCAGGACGGCCCGCGCCCGCCACCGTGTCCGGACCACGGCGGTCATCCGCCACCCTTTGCACGCCAGAAGCGCCGGCAGGAACCGCGCGAAGGCCACGCCGTAGCGACGCGTCCCGCGCAGGACCGAAGCCGGCCCGGAGAACTCGATGACGTACTCGGACGGGCCCACGCGCCGGACCTCGTGCAGCAGCCGCGCGAGTTTCGCATACCGCAGGATGGTCTTGAAGTCCTGCGTCGCCCGCACGGTCACCCGCTCGGCCGCGTACAGGCACGCCTGAAGTTGCGCGACGTTGTACCGCGACAGCAGGGCCACGCCGTCCGGATACCCCTCGAACGATTCGAGTTGCTGGAAGGCCATGACGTCGGCGTACAGGCGCGCGTCGATCTCGTCCCATTCCAGGCCCACGTCGGCGGCGATGGCGGCCTTCGTCTCGGCCTCGGCATGTTCGAACAGGCGGTCCTTCCGGCGGACCAGCGGATGAAGCGGTGCGGCGGCCTCGAAGACCCGCAGCCTGAGCCGCGACGCCTCGCCCTTGGGGTCGGTCTGATACGTGCTCGCGTCGTCGAGCAGTTTCGCGAACGCGCGGGTGCGGCGAAGCGGGCAGTCGGGCTCCTTGGCGAAGAGTGTCTCGACGTCGCGATGGAGGGCGCGGCGCTGGCGGCCGATGCCGGTTCGGTAGATGGCGAGCATCTGCTCGGCGCAGGCCGCGTAGTGGGCGTGGCGCTTGCGCTGAAGGCGGTCGGGCCGGGCCCGGCCGTCCTTATACTCGACGATGACGTGTTCGCTCGTAAGCATCGCTTCGGCGTCGAGCGCGGGATCGCTCGACCTCCCTGGTGGCCTCGCAGACGACCTCGTAGAGTGTCGCCCGCATGTTGCCGGTGCGTCTGAGGATCCGCCCCAGGCGCTGCTTGGCCTGCCGCGTGGACGCCTGGCCGCCGATGACGACGGCAACCTTCGCCGCCGGCACGTCCACCCCCTCGTCCAGCACGCGGTTGGCCACGATGACCGGCAGCCGGCCTTCCGAGAAACCATCCAGGACGGCCGACCGCTCGCGCTTGCGGGTGTGTGAGAGGATCGTCGGCACGAGGAACCGGCGCGAGACCTCCATCGCCATGACGTTCGACCCGGCAAAGACGATGATCCGCTGACCGACGTGCAGGCGGAAGAGGTCCTCCAGGACGCGGAGTTTCTCGGCCGCCCGGTCCTCGATGCTCTTCTTCAGGTAGTACGCCTTCTGGGCCCGGCGGGCCGCCGGGTCGGCGCCCGACTCGCTGCACAGGTCCCGCCAGGCGTATCCCGGCCGCTCGCGCCGCTGGGCGGCCATGTAGTGTCGGACCTGCCGGCTGCACGCGTCGTAGGTGGTCTGCTCGGTCTGGGTGAGTGCCACGGGCACCCGCACCACGTCGTAATCGGCAAGGGTGCGGCCGCGGGCACGGGCCAGAGGCATCGCGTAGACGACCGGGCCGACCAGGTGGTCGAGGTCGGCGTGCCGGCCGTCGGACCGCTCCGGCGTGGCCGAGAGGCCCAGCCGCCCGGGCGCCGTGCACATCAGCGCCGCTTCCCGCCGGCACGGCCCCGGCAGGTGATGTTCCTCGTCAAAAACGATGAGGCCGAACCGGGCGCCGATGCGGTCCATGTGGATATAGGCGCTGTCGTAGGTCGTGACCGTGACCGGCTGGAGGTTATAGAGGTTGTCGCCCACGATGCCGGCGTCGTAGCCCAGCCGGGAGAGGATGCGGCGGTGCCACTGGTACATGAGGTCGCGGATGGGGGCGACGACGAGCGTAGCCGCGCCGGTCTCGGCCATCGCCGCCAGGGCGACCTCGGTCTTGCCTGTGCCGGTGGGCATGATGACCTGGCCGCGCCGGCCGGCGGCCCGCCATGCCGTCAGCGCCTCGTCCTGCTCCGGGCGGAGCGGCGGCAGATCGACCTTCGGCCAGTGGACGGGCGGCGGCCCGGGAACCTCGTCGCGCCACGCGCCCACCCATCGCTCGTCCGGAATCTGGCGGATCGCCGCATAGTGCATCGCATCCGCACGCCATGCACGCACCCGACCGTCCCACTCCCACAACTCGGGTGCGGGGAGCGCGCGGGCCCGGTTCCGGGGCACGCCCTGAAGAAGCAGCGTGCCGCGATCAAAACGAAGCCGAACCGCATTGTCGGCGTCAGGTGGCATCGTTCCGATTGTAGGCAACGCGACCGTTTTCCGCCATCGTTCATCTGGGCCTGTCGCTGAATTGGACGAGGTGGGGCTGTAGTGCCAGCCCTGACAAAGAGAAAGCCGTTCGACGTGCTCGCCGAACGGCCCTCGTGGCAGTCTGGTCGGGCCGACTGTACAGAATTCGAACCGAACGGCCAAGGCGGCCCGTCAATCGTTGCCGCGTTCCTCGAGCCACCGGAGCCGCACGTCCTGGCGGTGACGCGGATGTGGCGAAAATCAGCCTGATTTGACGGCTCCGAACCGCCCATAGCCCGTCCTGCAGTGCAAAACGGTCGGTCGTCAGGTCTTCCGCTTGTCCAGTCCTCGGATCAGGCCGGAGAGCATCTTGGCGATGGTCTCCAACTGCGCAAGCAACTCCGTGTGCTGGGCATCGGTGATGAATCCGCGTCGCCGGGCGATCGTGAAGAAGTTCTTGCGGTCGGCTTTAGTGAAACGGCCGTTGCCTTCCGCCAAGTTCGTCGCCACCGAGAGGGCCGCCCGGTTCAGTTGGTCCACGAGGAAGTAGTAGCCGCGGGGGAAGCCTTCTGTCATGGCCGCAACCTGGTCCACCAGATTGACGGTTTTCTGGTAGACCTCCAACTTCTCGAACATGAAGGCCATGACATCCCCCCGAGCGTCCGCTGCGCCACAAGGCAACGGCTTGAGCAGGAGAACAGGAGAGCAGGAGACCGCAGGTGAGCGGCGGTGTGCCCAGCTCGCAGGCTCATCGTATCGGAAGATTTTTGCCGTGTCTACTGTTCACCTGTTCCCTGCTCACCTGCTCTACCATTTGGGCCTTGCCAATGGCAAGGCCCAAATGGTCGGGGTGGCGGGATTTGAACCCGCGACTTCGTGCTCCCAAAGCACGCGCGCTAGCCAGGCTGCGCCACACCCCGACGGGGGCTTGTTCTTATAGGCCTTCCTGGCCCGTTTTGCAAGGCGATTCGTCCGTCGATACGTGTTATCGGCACGATAAGGCTGCGCTCCTGCGGTGCGGCCGCCTTTCTAATCAAGTCCCCCTCGTTAACCTGCCGAGATAACCCTTGCCGAGAGGGGGCTCACGGCTGATGAGAGACTTCTACGGCTCCGCGCGAGAGGGGTGGCTCTCCAGGGGGCGCACGATGTACAACGACTATTTCCGGTTCCGCGAAGATCCGTTCAACATCACGCCCGACCCGCGCTTTCTCTTCCTGACGACCCAGCACCGTGAGGCCCTTCAGCATCTGGCGTACGGCATCCGCGAGCGCAAGGGGTTCATCTGCCTGACGGGCGAGGTCGGCACCGGCAAGACGACCCTTTGCCGCACGCTCCTGCGGCAACTCGGCAAGGAGGTCCGCACCGCCCTCATCCTGAACCCCATGCTGCCCCGGGTCCAACTGATGCGGGCCATCGTCGAGGAGTTCGGTATCTACACCCGCCAGCAGGACCTGCTCGGGCACCTCGACACGCTGAACAAGTGGCTGCTCCACGTCAACACCACCGGCGGCGACGCCGTCCTGATCATCGACGAGGCCCAGGACATGTCGGTGGACTCCCTTGAGATGGTGCGGCTGCTGTCGAACCTCGAGACGGAGCGCCAGAAACTGCTCCAGATCATCCTCGTGGGGCAGCCCGAACTCCGCGACATGCTGGCCCGGCCGGCGCTGCGCCAACTCGCGCAGCGGATTACCGTCCGCTATCACCTCAACGCGATGGACCGCGGCGAGATGGAGCGTTACCTGAGCCACCGCCTGCGGGTGGCCGGACGCGAAGACGGGCCGCTCGTGCGATTCGACCGGGGCGCCGTCCGCGAGATCTATCGGTACAGCGGCGGCACGCCGCGCCTCGTCAACGCCATCGGCGACAAGGCGTTGCTGGCCGGATACGTGCACCGCACCGCCCGAATCGATCGCCGTCTGGCACGGTTGGCTGCCGCCGAACTGAAGGGGTGCCGCTGATGAGCCTTGTCAACGAAGCCTTGAAACGCGCCGACGAAGAGAAGGGCCAGCGTGTTGCGGGCGTGACGCCTCCCGGCCCGCCCACCGCCGACGAGCCGCCGCGGCGGTGGCTTCGCCGTCTGTTGGTCGCGCTCTGCCTCGTTGCCCTCGTTGCAGGAACCGCGGCGTACGGCATCTGGTGGGCCGCGGGACGGTTCCTCACCCAAGCGACCGCCGCCGTCGATGACCTCAAACAGCAGAGCGCCGCGGCGTTTGCGACGTCTCCTGCGCCTGCGCTGCCTGTTGCGACAACCGTCCCGCATCAGGCAGAGCCGCCGGACCGGACTCCGGCCCTCCGCGACGCGCAGCCGCACGACGCCCGACCGCCGGACCCGGCGGCAAAGGGCGGAGCGGATCGGTCGCCGGCCGATGACACCTCAACGCAGCCGCCCCACGACGGGCCTGCCACGATGGTGAAGGCGGCAAAGCCGGCCCCCGCCGTGCCCGAGACGCCGCCCGCACCGGATACGCCCCCGGCCGACGCGGGCGCCCAGGCCAAGGCGCCTGCCCCGAACCATGGGACTCCTGAAGAAAAGGCCCCGGCGTTGGGCACGCCGAAGGTCGCAGGCGGAAAGAAGCCCGGCCCGTCTGTCCGGCCGCCGCAGCCCACACCGCCCGATGCCGAAACGAGGCCTTCGCCTTCGCCGCCGCCGGTGGACACGTCGCACCTGAAGGTCACCAGCATCGTATGCGGCCCGCAGGGTGGGACGGCCATCATCAACGGGCGGCCGGTCCGCGTCGGCGACACGGTGGGCGGCGCGAAGATCATCACGATCACCCCGCGCTCGGTTGAGGTGGAGATCGACGGCCGCCGCGTCACGCTGGCCCTCGGTTGAGTTGAGGCCGGGCGTCGAAGCCCGGTCATCCCGGTCGCCCAGAGCCTGCCGGCGACGGCGCACGCCCTCCGCATAAGGCTGTTCCGGAAGTGCTACGCGGTCCGAGAGAAGTCCTGCAGAACGGCATGTCGTCCGACGAGTGGATTGGACCGGATGGAGCCGGGCATTTCCAGGTCTTGTTTCCGCGGCCTCTCGGGGGCCGCGTTGTCGACGAGCGCGGCGATGCCTTCGCGGTGCGGCCACAGGCCACGTAGTGCTCCGCCATCAACGCCAAGCAGGCCTCGTAATCCGCGTCCGAGAAGAACGTCGGCTGCCGCCGATTGCCCCGCTATCCCCCATTCGCGCAAAAAAGCGGGCGGCCCCTGCTGGAGCCGCCCGCTGGGTGCCTATGTCAGTAGGCTCTTACTTCCGCCTTCGGCGAAGCAATGCCAGCCCACCCAAGGCCAGCATCGAAAGCGTGGCCGGCTCGGGAGTCAGTTGGACGTTGTCGAAATCGACCTCCGGATAGCCGCTGACGCCTTCCTTATAAAGACAGAGCAACCTGATCTGCAGGGGCTCTCCCAGCAAGGCCGAGTGCGCCGGATTGTAGGCGTACGTGACGGTCGACGTTTCGAACGTGCCATCCGCGATCGTCAAGGTGTTGTAGTCTTCGGCAAGGAGGGTTCCGCCGGTGACCGGCCCGGTGTAATCTCCTCCCGTTCCGGGCGTGTGGGGGGTTCCTCCGGCGAGGAGCTGAACGGCGTATCCATTCCACGGATATGAAGGAATGTTGCCCACGTCCACCGTCAGCACGTACGTCATGTCAGCCAGCGTCGCGCTTGGGTCGGTCAGGACCTGGGCGAAGCCGCCGTCCGCGTCGCTGCCGGGGTTCGTCCAGCCCACGTTCTGACCCTCCGGGGCCTCGCCTGGATACTCGGTCGTTGGAGGATTGTACGGCCCAAGATCTCCGCCGTTGTTGTAATAGCCCCAACCCTCGTCATCCATCGAGTAGTCATAGTCGTCGTCGGCCAAGACCGGATACTCGAATCCGGGGTTGTCGACCGGTATGCCCCCCGCGTTGGCCGCGGGAACTGCCAGCGCCACAACTGCCAATCCTGCCACCGCTGCCCAAAAAACCGTGTGCTTCAACATGGATCTGCTCCTTCCACCTTCCGGAGATTTCGGATTGCGGTCCCGCAGCCGCGGGACGCTTTCCGATAAACGGTGTGCCTGTAATTTGCCGTGGGGTCCGTCGGTGCCGACCGGCGGCCCATTCGCACACGCCACGCTCTCCTCCTTTCCTCCCCCGGAAAGACCGAAGTGCGTCTTATCCGGCCCGGCGGCCGACCCCCCCAGCCCGGGCCGTGCAGCGGATGTACCCCTCGGAGGCGTGCTTGAGGAGCCTTCCGACCCTGACAGTATAGCACGTTTTCGGCCGAATGCAAACGGGCGGGGCGGGATTTTGCGATTGGGGGGGGGCGGCGGGGGGCGCGGGCTCCTAAGTTCTTGTTACGCAAGAGGTTAGAAGAACTCCGACCGCCGGAGTGTTTTGGCCCGCCCCGCCGGAATGCGTTGCGCCGGCCCCCCCCGCCGCCGTCCCGGCACCCTACGGAGAGGGCCATCATATCCCGGGACGCCCATAACCCCCGTCGTCTCAAGGACGCAGGCCGTGGCGTGCCGCGGCAATTACACGACCTCCGCCATCTGGAAGATGACGTATCTCGCGTGCGAAACAACCTTCGCCCCGATCCTGATGAGTTTCTCCCGCAGCGTGGTCGGCGACCAGTGCTTCGCCCTGGGAGGCAGCGCCAGCCGACGTTACCAGAGCGACGGATTTGCCCGGTTCAGGCTGAACCAGTACACTTGTCACCCGCGGTCCGGCCTTCGGCGCCAAGCCGATAATCCACCGCTCCCCGAGGGCCCCACGCACGACCCACGTTAAATCAAACCTCCTATCAGTGATCGGTATGCTATCATTCAGCCCAAGGCGCACGGCTCCGGCGAATCGCCTGAAGCCCACGAGTCGTGGTAAAACAACATTGGCTCCGCTCTTGGCAAGTGTGTCCCGCGCTGGAAGACGCTGCCGAGAACGGTCCCGATGGGGTTATGGCCTTAGCCGGCCCTTCGTCTCCGCCACCTTCCCAATCCTGCCGCGCCGGCGGCAAGCAACAGAATCGAGCCCGGCTCAGGAATGAGTGACACGCTGTAATAGCCCAGGCTGGCATAATCCGAGTACCCATTCGTGGCAGGATCGCCAAAACCCGTGCCCTCAATTGACAAATAATAGTCACCAGCGGGAAGCGTTACGGCAAACTCAGCATTTAACGCATCTGGCGGATTTGCGGTATACAGCACCGTGCCGTCTGCATCATACAATTTTCCCAGAATGTCCAGATTCGGGGCAAGGTTGTCAGGGTCAATGGCTATCTCAACGTCGCCACCGCCCGGCATCGTAAACGAGAAGTAATCGATATCCGTGTTCTGTTCGATAATGCCTTCTGCCAAAACCCCCGAACGAACGGCAGTTGCCGAACCTCTTGTCGAACCATGATCGTCAGGGCGATATCCAAAACCGTTTTGCGTGGTAATGATGGCAAGGTCGTCTTCAAAGTTGTTGGCTCCGCCGTACTCGCCTTTGCACCATTGGCTCACGCCATAAGGTGCGGTCATTTTTGTCCAACCCATGATAGGGGAATAATAAGTAGCCCCGGATCCGTGCCCGGTCCAATACTCGCCGTCGCCGCCGCCGCCATCATGACCAAGCCCGAGCGCGTGGCCCACTTCGTGGCTTACCGAATCAGCGATCCAAATCCAAGTGCTGTTTCCCGGATAGACCTGGCACTCATAATCGGTATTCCAATTGAAGGAACCGACATACGCCCAGGAATAGTTCCAGTTCGAGGCTGAAACGACGGCACGAATACCCCATTCTGTATCACCGCCGCCCTTCTTTCTAAGTGCTTCAACACCTGGATCCTCTGTGGTGACATTAACGTCAAACGGCAGGAAATCCTCGGAGGCGGATTGCCATGCCTGCTGTATCACGGTGAGTTCAGCGTTTGAAAACGCGGTGCTGGAACCTTCAAAATTGAAAGGCTCGTAATAATCGGCGCCGGGTTCAAGGCCGTCGTGCCCATCGAAATCAATATAGATGGTTTTGGTTGCACCCGGGTTGCTATGAAGTGAAAAAGTCTGGTCCAACGGAAAGGGGGCCTGCGCGTGCAGAACCTGAGGCGACAAGAAGATCCCAACGACCAGAGGCCATAGCCCGATTCGAGGAGAAAACATGGACTTGCTGTTACGGATAGCGCCGGTCCTCCGGATATAAGAGAATGGCGCCGGTCTCATGGTCGACTCCTTCCAGGGGTTTTATCTTTCGTTGTCGTCATGGTTGTCTTGCGCAACCTCTCGTTGGCAGCTTAAGCGCCCGCGCGGCGCGCGGAGGCGCTGGCAAGCGTATCCCTGCAATCAATGCCGCTGAGCGTTCGGGCGTCCCGAAGATTCGGGGACCGCCGCTGCGGCTGAGCGTTTTACCTCCATCCGATATTCAGTTTTTCCGTTTGGAGGGCGATTGAATCGGCCCTCACCTTTCGAGGCCCGTTCCTGCGGGCCTGTCGACACCGGTTACTACCCGATGCTCAAAGGCGATGATGGTGGAAACGCCCTCCGGGCCACGCATCCCGGCCGGGCCACACCCCGCCGCAGGGGAGGTCTCCCTTCCCGTTCCGAAACAAAGGGCGACGCCGGTGTGGGTCGATGCCCTCCCGAGGTCGCCCGTATTCGCCTGCGCTTACGTTTCGGCCCCCGCCGACCCGGCCACCCCCTTTGGAGCCACTGGCCGACGAGCACTTCACCCATACTATACACCAGGAATGGGCCGCTGCCAAGTCAATCGTCTGACTTCTTTTCGGCCGCGGCCGCGCTCTATGCCAAGCGGTCCCGGGCGGTGGAGCCGGTGTTCGGCCAGATCAAGGACACCGGCGTCTTGACGGGTTCTGCCGTCGGGGCTTTTCGCCGTGCAACAGCGAGTGGTCGGTGATCTGCGCCGCGCACAACCTACTGAAACTGTACCGTAGCGGCAAGGCGAATTGGAACTGAGCGCCGGACGGGGTTGACGCCCCCGACTGCCGCGCTGGCGCCTATCCACGGAAAGGCGCCCGCCGCGGCAGTGCCGGCGGCCCTGAGCGACCAGACCAGGAACTGGCGTCGTGAGGTTACGGGTTGGGGCATTGTGGCCTCCTCCCTTATGCGCGGTGGGCAAGATTGCCCGCCGCGCATAAAGCCGCCAAAGCGCGGTGGGCACGCTGGCTAAGCCTACACGCTACTTTGCCTTTTTTTTGTCCGCCTGGTGGCCTTCCCAGGCCACCAGGAACAGGCATAAACGGCGTTCGCGGCGGCCTGGGAAGGCCGCCGCGCGGAACGTAGCGTAGTCGTACTAAACCGTCCACGGGGTGCGCATGGCGCGACCCATCAGGCGCGTGGCTTCGGCGTCGTCACCAAAGCCCTCGGTCTGCGGGTTCCAGTGTATGGTGCGGCCGAGGCGCATGGCGATGTTGCCGAGATGGCAGATGGTGGCGGACCGATGGCCGATCTCGGCCGGCGTCACCGGCTGGGCGCGGGTCTTGACGCAGTCGAGAAAATCGCGCCGGTGTCCCTGCCGATGGTCGCCGCGCGGCCGGGCCAGGTGAATCTCGTCCGGCCGAATCGTGTCGCGGACCAGGTCGGCCGGCTGTGTCTTCAAGCCGCCCCGCGTCACGTGGACCCATCCGCGGTCGCCGACGAACCGGACGCCCTGCGGCAGGAAGTTGTTGCTTGCCACCCGCAGCGTGACGCCGCTCGCGTACCGGCACTCGAAACGGTAGTGGACGGCGGTGTCGTAGAGCCCGTCGCGGGGGAAGGCGCCTGTGCCGGCCACCTCGACCGGCCCCGTGTGGTCCGTGCCCATTCCCCACTGGGCGATGTCGATGTGGTGAGCGCCCCAGTCGGTGACCTGGCCCCCGGAGTAGTCGAAGATCCACCGGAAGTTCCAGTGGCACCGCTTCTCGGTGTAGGGCTCCCACGGTGCAGGCCCCAGCCACATCTGGTAGTCGAAGCCGTCCGGCACAGGCATCTCGGGCTGCGGGTCGATGGCGTGGCCGGCACCGATGCCGATCCGGACCTCCTGGAGCGGGCCGACCCGGCCGTTGCGCACGAGTTCGCACGCGAAGCGGAAGTGCCGCGTCGACCGCTGCCAGGAGCCCGTCTGCCACACGCAGCCGCACCGGTTGACTTCGCGGACGATTGCCTTGCCCTCGTCAATCGTCAGGGCCAGCGGTTTCTCGCCGTACACGTCCTTTCCCGCATGGATGGCACCGACGGCGGCGATGGCGTGCCAGTGGTCGGGGATGGCGATGCAGACGGTGTCGAGGTCGCGGCGGGCAAGCAGGTCGCGGAAGTCGTGAACCGCCGCACAGTCGGTGGTGCCGTAGTGCGTGTTGACAAGGTCGTAGGCTTCCTGTCGGCGTTTGGCGTCCACGTCGCAGACGGCGGTGAGTTGGCAGTCGTCTTCCTGGATGAATCCCTTGACGTGCCGCATGCCCATGCTGCCCAGGCCGATGACGCCGAGGCTCAGCCGGTTGCTCGGGGCAGGGCGGTCGGCAGCGCCGAGGGCGGAGGCGCGCACCAGCGCCGGCGCCGCCAACGCCGCCGCAGCACGCTTCAGCAGCATCCGTCGCGAGAGGCCGCGGGCAGCGCCGATGCTGCGCGGCGGGTCAGGGTACGTGTTTAGCGGGGTGGCACGGCCCTTGGGCCGTGCAGCCGCACTCGGCACGCCGGGTGGGACCCTGGCACGGGTACGGCTCGCGGTCGAGCCACGGCAGGCTCGCCCTGCCAGGGTGCCGTGGCCGGCGTCCGCGCCCAGCGTGACCGTGTGCTCCTCGGCGCGGCGCGACCCACGGCCGCGGCTTCG
>CAZEBQ010000059.1:0-16140 GCA_964510295.1 uncultured Anaerolineales bacterium
CCGCCCAACCCCAGGTCAACCGTCACGGCGCCCGAGACGCCCGTATGGAGACACGGGATGTCCCGTGCCGTCACCCATGCGGGTGTGGGCGGCGGCTTGAACTGCCGGGCCGCCGAGATCACGAGCACCTCGGCGCCGGTGTGCCGCACGAGGTGCCCTACGGCCTCCTGGGCATGACCGTGATGCGGCCAGAGCATGGCATCGGCCTGAAGAAACGGCTCGGCCTCCATCAAGGCGGCCATGCCGGCCGGTTCGAGGTCGCCGGTCAGGAGCAGCCACCGGCTGTGATCGAACACCTCGAGGACGAGCGACCCGTCGTTGATCTCCCGCGTCATCGACGCCTTGCCGCGCGGCCATACGGCCCGGATGCGGGTCCCGGCCGTGCCTGCGAGGCTGTCCCCTGCCCCGAAGAAGGTGACGTCCACGCCGCGCGCAAGCAACATCTCGATGACCGCGTTGTCGACGGTCAGTCGCTTCCTCAGGAACGTCGGCGGCACGAAGACACGCTGCACGGCGAAACGCTCGACCAGCGGCAGCACGTCCTTGAAATGGTCGAAGTGGGCGTGGCTCAGGAACACGGCGTCAATCCGTTCCACGCCGCGCGACCACAGGGCGGGTGCAATCGCGGCCTCGGCCGCACGAGCGAACGAGAGCGACGAGCCGGCGTCGTACAGCAGGTTTCGCCCGTTCGGCAGTTCCAGAAGGTTCGTGTTGGCGCTGCCCACCGACAGGAACGTGGCCCTGACCTGTCTGGGTGGGCGATGGCCTCCGTTCCAGAGGAACGCCCCCGCCGCCGCCAGGACGGCGATCGCCAGTCGCCGGCGCGAGAGGCCGAGCCGCTCGCGCCACACCCACGCCGCCAGCAGGCCGTAGATCACCACCAGCCACAACCACGAGAACCCGGCCGTGTAAAAATGGCCGCCCGGCACACGGGCCAACGCCGTCACGACGCCGACGATCGCACGGGCCATGCCGTCCGGGACGGCTGCCAGAAGGTCCCCGAGCCACGGCGCCACACCGCCGACCAGCACCAGGGCCATGCTCCCGGCAACGAGCACAAAGACGAGCGGCGCCAGCACAACGCTGGCCACCGGCGCCAGCCATCCCACCAGGTGGAACCGATACGCGACCAGCGGCACTGCCACGAGCGCCGCGGAAAGCGACAGGGCCGCCGTCTGACGCAGGTAGTGAAACGCCGAAAACGCCCCACGCCGGCGGGCCCGCGTCAGAACCTCGTCATCCGGACGGCGGCGGAACACCCTCCGTTCCACCTTGCCCACGAGCCAGAACATCCCCAGGACCACCGCGAACGAGAGTTGAAACGACGTCGTAAACAGGTCACCCGGGCAGATGAGCAGAACGATCAGGACGGCGGTGGCCAGCGCGTTCAGGCGCATCCGCTCGCGGCCCAGCATCCACGCCGCGCAGAGAATCCAGATGAGGATCGTCGCCCGAACCACCGGCAATCGCAGTTCCGTCACCAGCGCGTAGGCCAGCACCACCAACGCCGCCAGAACCGCCGTCGGACGCGGACCCAGGCTCAGCAGCCGCGCCACGAGCAGCACCACCGCCGCCGCCAACCCCACGCTGAATCCCGAGACCGCCAGAAAGTGCGCCGTCCCGGTGACGATGAAGGCCCGTTCGATGTCGGCCTGTTCGGTCTGCCCGGCGTCGAAGCGGAGGAGGTCTCGGCGGCCGAGGACAATGGCGGCCGCCACCGCCCGCCCTTCCGGGCTTTGAATCCGCTCGAACCGTCCCGCGGCCCATCGGCCCATCGCCCCGACGACCCACCGCAGCGTGTCGGCCGCCGGACCGACAACCGTCACGGCCTCCCAGTGGTCGGTGTAGAGGCAGGCCCGGATGCCCTGGCGCCGGAAATACGTCGGCATGTCGAACGTGCCCGGGTTGGACGGCGGCATCGGACGCGTCAACCGCCCCAGCACGCGGACGCGGTCACCCAGATGGGGCACACCTTCGCCCGTCTCGGGCAGCGGACTGCGGATGCTGGTGTACACGCGGCCGCGCGCCGGCAGCCAACGGCCGCCCACCTTCGCACGTTCACACTCCAGGACCAGTTTGCTTCGCATGTAGTAAGGCATCGACGGCAGGAACACATCCTTCGGCGGCGCCGTCTGGCGGACCGACCGTACGAGGATGCCTTCGACGACCACGACACGGCTCCCGTCGCGGATGAACCTGGCGGCATCGTCGGGCGGCGCGTCGACGCTCGCGCGGTACCTGGCCGCACCAGCCGCAACGAGCAGGATCGAAAGCGGTGCAAGAAGCGTACGGTCCGCCGCCCGGCGCCGGCGCAGGACGGCCCACGCCCCCGCCGCGCACGCCGCCACGCCGCACCACGCGAGCATCCCGCCGCCGACGAACTCGCCGAGAAGAATGCCCGCCACGAGGGCGAGCGCCGCCGGCGCCAGCGGCTCATACCGCCGGACCGAACCGTCGGAACCGGGCGGGTTGGAATCCGTCTCTCTCACGGGCGCCGCTCAAAAACGGTCGCGAAGACTGAGCATCGGATGTTCGTTCGGAAAGAGCACGTCGGCGAGGCGGCCGGCGTCGCCGGTCACCCGCATGCGGGCCGTCTCGAGTGTGACGGCCGGGTCGTCCGTGCCGATCAGGAGTTGGGCGATCGCGTCTCCGCCACGGATGGCATGCCCGGACCGCCCACCGCGTGCGAGGCCGACGCGCGACCGGTCGATGCGCAGGGTCACGGTCTCGCGTCTGTCGGCCACCACCAGTTTTCCCCGCCAGTTCTCGAGCGGTGAGGCACGCAGGCGCCGCCCGAGTTCGGGCGTCATCTTATCGAGCGTGGCGGCCAGATTGATGGTCGCCACCATGTCGCCGCCCGAACGCGGGTGCCGGGTCTCGACGCGCCAGGTGCCTTGCCGCACCCGTCTGATGAGGCGGCAGCGGTCGTGGAGCGTGTCGAAGGTGACCTCGCGGAACCCTCGCCGCCGCGCCAAGCCGGCCAGCACGCGCAGGGCCTGGTCCGGGTTGCCGGCCGCTTCCACGCACTGCAGGTTCTTTTCGGGACGGAGGAGAAGGTAGCCGACCGTCCGCCCGCGCGCATCCGTCCAGCGGTATCCCTCCATCGGGCGCGGGTACGTGCCGCGCGGATACGTCGGCTTGACGGCCGTGCCCGTCAGGTGGGCGTGCTCGCGGTTGTAAAGCCGCGTGATGTCCTCACGGTGGCCCGGTGTGAACTTGCGGACGCGGCCCGTGGGCCGCTCGGCCGGAAGATCGCTCACCGTGACGGTGTAGATAGCCGAACACCACGCCCGGACGTACCCGAAGCGGTCGTAGAAGTCGGAGATGCCGGCGAGCATCGAGAGGTCGTATCCGCCGTCGCGCATGGCCGCCACCGAGGCACGTGCCGTCCTCGCCATGTAGCCTCGCATCCGGTAATCGCCGTGCGTCGCAACGGCGCCGATGCCGCCGACGCGGAGGCGGGCCGTGCCGACTCGCACCCGGATGTCCCAGACGCCGAAGTGGGTCACCAGCCGGTCGCCGATGAGACCGATGCGCGACGCACGCCAATCGTAATGGCTCGGCAGGACGTAGACGCGCCGGCAGAAGTCGCGGAACGTGTAGTACCCGCGGCCGCCGCCGAAGACCTTGGCGATCATGTCGCACATGGCCTCACCGTGCGTCCGCCGGTCGGGTGGGACGATCGTCAGGGCTTCGGCGCGCTTGGAACGTCGTGGTGGCATCCGGCGTGCTCCTTGGGTCAGGCCGATTTGCGTTCCGCCGCCGCCCGGCACAGGGCCTCGAACAAGGCCAGGTGCGGGGGCTCCGTGATAAGACGCTCCGGGTGCCACTGGACACCCAGAAGGAACCGGCCCGGGGCCGGGTCCTCAATCGCCTCGATGACGCCGTCCGGACCGCGCGCCACAACGCGCATGCCGCGGCCCGGCTCACGGACCGCCTGGTGATGCGTGCTGTTGACCTCAAGCGTGTGCGACCCGACGATGTGTCCGAGCAGGGAGTCGGCCTCGACCGTGACCGGATGTGTGGTTTCCGGGCGTCCTCCTCCGCCGTGATCGGCCACGTCGCCGGGTTCGTCGGGCAGGTGTTGGATGAGCCGGCCGCCGCGGGCCACCGCCATCTCCTGGCACCCCAGACAGATGCCGAGGGCGGGCATGCCGCAGGCCTCGGCCAGGGGCGGCCACGCGAGATCGGCTCTCTGGCGGCGGGGATCGATCACGTTTGCGGCCCGATGAGTCGCTTCGCCCCAGAGGGCGGCGTCCAGGTCACCCCCGCCGGAAAGGAGCAGGCCGTCCGCCACGGCGGCGAGTTCGTCGGCCGTCAGGTCTTGGCCCGTCGGCGGCAGGACAACGGGCATGCCTCCGGCCGCCACCACCGCATCGACGTACGGCACGAGGAGGCAAACGCGCTCCTTCCCGCCGCGTTGTTCGAGGCCGGCCGTGACGGCAATCCGTGGTCTCACGCAGCGCCCCTCCTCAGAACCCGGCCGGGCACGGCGCCCGTGTGCCGCCCGTCGGTCACAACCGGTTCGCCGCTCACGAAGACATGCCGGATACCGGCGGGCGTGACCCACGGCCGCTTGTACGTGGCGCGGTCGCCGACGGTGTCTGGGTCGAACAGGACGAGGTCGGCCCACGCGCCTTCGGCCAGGCGGCCGCGGTCGGGAAGGCCAAGGATGTCGGCCGGGAGACTCGTCAGCCGCCGGATGCCCTCCTGCCAATCCATAAGCCCCACGTCGCGCACGTACGTGCCGAGGAATCGGCCGGCCGTCCCGTACGCTCGCGGATGCGACAGGCCGCGCGGCCGTCGGCCGTCGGTCAGGTCCGGCAGGCGGCGAAGGGCCGCGTCCGACCCGACAGCCACGTACGGTTCGGCCAGGATATCGCGCAGGTTCTCCTCGCTCATGGAGAAGTACGTGGCGCTGACCTGGGCCTGGTGCTCGATGATGAGGTCGAAGGCGACGTCGAGCGGGTCCCGCCCGGCGGTCTCGGCCATCTGGCGGAGCGTCTTGCCGACAGCGTCCTGCGAACGGCGCGCCGTGACGGCGGCGATGAGGATCCGATCGAAGTAGTCCGGCTCGGGATGACGGTGGGCGATCTCGTCGGCCAGGCGCCGCCGCGTGGACGGGTCGGCCAGGCGCGCGAGTTCCTCGTCCCTGCCGCCTTCGACCGCCCAATTCGGCAGGAGCAGCGAGTCGAGGTCCGTCATGCTGGCCAGGTAGGGGTACCGGTCGGCGGCGACGGCGAGTCCGTCGGCCCGGGCGTCGCGGAGCCGCCGGATGGCCTCGGGCATCTTGCGCCAGTTGGCCGCCCCGGAGGCCTTCAGATGGCTCAACTGGCCGCGAACGCCGGCGCGGCGGACCACGTCGAGGAACTCGTCGATGGCTTCGAGCAGCCGGTCGCCCTCGCTCCGGATGTGGCTGGCGTAGTACGCCCCGGCGTCGGCGGCACACCGGGCGAGCGTTGCGAGTTCGTCGGCGTCGGCGTAGCAGCCGGGCGGGTAGATGAGGCCGGACGAGAGCCCCCAGGCCCCCGCGTCGAGGCCCTCGGCGAGGAGCCGGCACATGGCCTCCAGTTCATCGGCCGACGCCCGACGGTCGGCATATCCGACGACGGCCGCCCGGATGGCGCCGTGTCCGACCAGAACGGCGCGGTTGACGCTGCACGGCGAGCCCTCGACCCGGTCGAAGTACTCCTCGGCGGAGCGCCAATCGAGCGTCAGGCCGTGCCGCTGCCACTCGGCCTGGCGGCGTGCGTGGAACTCGCCGACCAGGGGAAACGGGCTCGCGCCGCAGTTGCCGGACACGTCGGTCGTCACCCCCGCCATGACCTTGCTCTCGGCCCGGGGATAGACGAGCGACGCGAAATCGCTGTGGCAGTGGATGTCGATGAATCCGGGAGCCAGCACCAAGCCGCCTGCGTCGAGGTCGTTGGCGGCAGGTTCCAGTTGGGGGGCGATGCGTTCGATGCGGCCGTTGCGAACGCGAACGTCGGCCGGGTCGCGATCGTGCCGGTCGTCGAGAAGCCGAGCGCCGCGAATGGTCCACTCAACAGGCATAGGTCGGTGTCCCGGTCCGTCGGCCACCAGACCGGCAACCGAGGCCGAGCGGCAGGTCGATGGGCGGAGTCAAGCAGCGGCTACGCATCGGCTCGGAACGCTTGGAGAGCCGCTTGCGTGTCGTCGTAGATGTCGAAGACGCGGTCGAGTTTGGTGATGCGGAAGATTTCCCGGTTTTCGTCGCTCATGCCGACGAGTTTCATCTGGCAGTCGCGTTTGGCGAAATCCCGCTGCAGGCCGATGAGCATGCCCAAGGCACTCGATGACAGGTACCCGACGCGCGAGAAATCGAGGACGAATCGGGTTTCGCGCGCGTGCCTGGCCAGGTCGCTCAGGCTGTCGTGCATCTCGTTGACGATATCGGCGCTCAGGATGTGGCTGGGTTTGAAGACGATGACCATCGCAGGGTCGATGCTGCACGTGGAGTACAGTTCAGACCTCGCCATGACGAGGCCCCTCCTTCCGGATGGTGTTCTTCGGCGACCCGTCCGCCTTGCCTTGCGAGTTGCCCGCCGGCAGGCAGGCGTGATGGCGGAGGGCCTCCTCGACGGTGGCGCAGACGGGCATGACCTCGGCCAGCCTCGCACATTCCAGCACTCGGGCCACGTCGCCGACCGCGCCGGCCAGGACGAGGATTCGGTCGTGGCCGCTCAGTTGGGCGCGCAGATGGATGATGAGGCCCAGGACGCCGCTGGTCATAAACCGGACGGCCGACAGGTCCAGGACGAAGCAGATGGCGTCGGACTTCTCGATGGCCTCTCGGATGCTGCGGCCCAGGCGCTCGATAACCTCGGCCCGGACAATCTCGGTCTCGCGAACTGTGAGGACCTCGACGTGCCCGTGCTGCTCGCGGTCGAGCATGGCGTCGGGCGTGGCGTCCGGCATGCCCCTTCTCCCCGGCTACAGATGTTTCCGATACGCCTCGAGGGCGGCGAGACCGTCCTTGAAGATCTCAAAGACGGTGTCGAGTTTGGTGATGTGGAAGACCTCCATGATATCGTCGTGAATGCCGGCCAGTTTGAGTGTGGCGTTCCGTTGGGCGATGCGCCGCTGGAGCCCGATGAGCATACCGAGCGCGCTCGACGACAGGTACGTGACCCGTGTGAAATCGAAGATGAACTTGCCACCCTCCTCCCCTTCGATGAGTTCCTTGAGGCTGGTCGCCATGCGTTCGATGGTCATCGCGTCGAGGATGTGGCTCTGCTGGAAGGTCACGACGGTGATGCCCTCGGCCTCGTGCGTCGTATAGAGTTTGTCCGTCGCCATGGTCTTATGGCCTCCCTGACAATTGGTTCCTTCGCACAGTCCCGTTCACGGCTTCGAAGCGTATTGTGTCAGCCGGTGCACGGGGTGTCAACATAAAGCCCGAAGCGGTCCGGGGGGGTAGGCGTGCAAGCGATTACAGGCCGTTTTTGAGTTCGCGCAGTTTGTCAAGGGCGTCCAGGGGCGTCAGATGGTCGAGGTCGAGGTGGCGAATCTCCTCGGCGATGGCGGCCCCCTCCCCCTCAAAAAGGGTCAGTTGCACCTGCCGGACCTGCGGTCCCGGTTCGGCGGTCGCGATGCGTGGGCGGCCGGAGGTGTCGAGGTGCGTCGCTTCGAGTTCGGCCAGGATGTGCTTGGCCCGCTCAACGACCTCGCGCGGCACGCCCGCCAGCCGCGCCACGTGGACGCCGTAACTCTTGTCGGTGCCGCCCTCGACGATCTTGTGGAGGAACACGACCTGGTCCTGCCATTCGCGTACGGCCACGTTGAAGTTGGCCACGCCGCCCAAGACCTCGGCCAGTTCCGTGAGTTCGTGGTAGTGCGTGGCGAAGAGGGTGCGGCAGCGGATGTCGCGAGCGACGTGTTCGGTGACGGCCCACGCCAGGGCCACGCCGTCGAAGGTGCTTGTGCCGCGTCCCACCTCGTCGAGAATCACGAGGCTGCGGTCGGTGGCGTTGTTCAGGATGTTGGCCGTCTCGGTCATCTCGACCATGAAGGTGCTGCGGCCGCGCGCCAGTTCGTCCGCTGCGCCGACGCGCGTGAAGATGCGGTCCACGAGTCCCACGGTCGCGCTCCGCGCCGGCAGCCACGACCCCATGTGCGCCATGAGCACCTGCAGTGCCACCTGGCGGATGTATGTGGATTTGCCAGCCATGTTAGGGCCCGTGATGATACCGATGACCGGACCGTCGCCGCCGAGCGACACGTCGTTCGGCACGAACTCCGGCCCGAGCACCATCTCCAGGACCGGGTGTTTGCCGTCGCGGATGTCGAGGACGGGTTCGTCGGCAATCGTCGGTTTGACGTATCCGCGTTCTGCGGCCAAGCGGGCGAGGCCGGCGAGCACGTCGATCTGCGCCAGGGCCCCGGCCGTCTGTTGGAGTCGGGCGGTCTCGGCGGCCACGCGCAAACGGACCTCCTCGAACAGCCTCGCCTCAAGCGCCTTCGCCTTGTCCTCGGCCGAGAGGACCTCGACCTCGTGGTCCTTCAGCGCCGGCGTGATGTACCGTTCGGCGTTCTTGAGGGTCTGTTTGCGGACGTAGTCGGGCGGCACGCGGTCGCGGCGGGCGTTGGTGATCTCAATGTAGTAGCCGAAGACCTTGTTGAAGCCGACCCTGAGCGTCGCAATGCCCGTCCGCTTGATCTCATCGGCCTGGAACCTGGCCAGCCATTTGGCGCCGCTCGACCCGACGTCGCGCAGGCCATCCAGTTCCTCGTTGTAGCCGGTCTTGATGACGCCGCCGTCGCTCAGACGGAGCGGCGCGTCTTCGGCCACGGCGGCGTCGATCACCTCGCGGACGTCGCCCAGCAGGTCGAGGTCGGCCTCGATCCGGTTCAGCAGGTCGCTCTCGCGGGCCGTCATCCGGGCCTTGATGGCGGGGAGCGCGGCCAGCGTCCGACCAAGGCCGAGGAGGTCGCGCGGCGTGGCGCGGCCGGTGGCGATGCGGCCGACGATACGCTCGATGTCGGCCGTGTCCGAGAGGCGCGCGGCAAGGTCCTCGCGCAGGTCGCCGCCCTGGACGAGTTCTTCGACGGCGTCGAGGCGCTGGCGAATCTCGTCGGCCCGGGCGAGCGGAAAGGTGATCCATCGCCGAAGCAGCCGCCCGCCCATCGACGTCCCGGTCCGGTCGAGGACCCAAAGGAGGCTGTGCTGGCGGCGGCGTTCGCGGAGGGTCTCAACGAGTTCGAGGCTCCGCTGGGTCGTCTCGTCGAGGTAGAGCCACCGCCCGCCGCCGACGCGTTCGATGCGGCGGATGTGCCCCAGTTCGGTCCGCTGGGTGTCCTGGAGGTAATCGATGACGGCCCCGGCGGCCGAGACGCCTTCCGCCAGGTCGGCGATGCCGAACCCGTCGAGCGAATCGGTGCCGAAATGGGTCGTCAGCAGCCGAACCGCCTCGTCGCGGTCGAAGACGAAGCCCGACCGCTCGGTGACGGCTGCGCCGGTGATGTCGCGCAGCATGGTGACGAGGTCGGGCGCCGCTTCCCGGGCGCCTTCGGCAACGAGGCACTCGCGCGGGCGGAGGCGGCTGAGTTCGTCGAGAAGCGAAGCGGCCGCCACGTCGCGGACCCAGAAACCGCCCGTCGACAGGTCCACCCACGCCAGGCCCGCCCTCTCGCCGTCGAGGTAAACGGCCGCCAGGTAGTTGTTCTCCTTGTCCTCGAGCAGCGCATCGTCGGTGAGGGTTCCGGGCGTCACGAGGCGCGAGACGTCGCGTTTGACGAGGCCCTTGGCCTTGGCGGGGTCCTCCATCTGCTCGCAGATGGCCACGCGGTATCCGGCGCGGATCATCTTCGCCAGATACGAATCGACCGCGTGATACGGCAGGCCGCACATCGGGATGGGGTTGGGGCCCTTCGTGCGGCTCGTCAGGGCGATGCCCATGACCTTGGAGCCGATGCGGGCGTCGTCGTAGAAGAGTTCGTAGAAATCGCCCATCCGGAAAAACAGGATGCAGTCCGGGTACTGGGCCTTGATCCGGCGGTACTGTTTCATGGCGGGCGTGGTCATGCCCGGTAACCTTTATGTGGACCTACGGTGCATCCTGCGGGCGCTCGGCCGCGGCCGCAGCCTTCGGCTTCTTGAGACCCTCGACCGTTTCGGCGAGCCACGCGCGGCGGTCGGGGTCCTGTTCCTGGTCGAGCGCACGGGCCAGAATACGGTCCACTTGCTCGTGCGGCGCAAAGGCGCAGACGAGGCGGACGAGGGTTTTGCGGAAGTCGGTTGTGACGGCCTCGAGCCGTGCCGCCAGGATGGGCAGGCACCGGCCGGGGCCGAGGCGCGTCAACAGTTGCGACACGACCGGTTCGCTCGGGAGCGTTTCCGGACCGTCAACCTTCGAGACGCGGAACTCGTCTTCCAGGATGCCAAGCATCGCCGGCACGGCCGCCTGCCTGAACGACCGGCCGATCGTCTCCATCAGCAGGTCCCTGGCCCGGGCATCCTCCAAGCGCTCCAGGATACCCAACAGAACCGGCATGGACTGGTGCGTGGTGTAAGGCCGTCCGCCCGCGATGGCGTCGAGGGCCACGACGTAATTGACCATGGCTTGCCTGTCGGCTTCGCTGAGGTCCGAGGCGGGCAGCCGCTCCAACGCCTCGCACAACGGCGCGACGGCCTCCAGCCCCAGTTCAACCACACGCGGGCCGATGGTCTTGTCTCGACCGTAGGCGGCCACCAGGCGTGCGGCCGGGTCGGGCTTCACGACCAGCCACAGACTCAGCCCAACCACGACGCCGGCCAGGACCACCGTCAACCACCAGCGTTTCATGTCGTCCCCCGTTCGTCGCGGCTCCGCGTTCGTCGCCAGCGCACGCCGCGCTCGCTTAAGATAACCGAAACGGACCGGGAAGGGAAGAATGAGACGTGCGGTGTCGGCCCCGAAGCACGGCCACATGGTCACGCAACAGCGCGTGACCATGCCAGCCAGCAATTCAGCTCTGGTGACCATGCCAGTGGGGAGCCCGGCCTTGCGGGCGCGCTAGGGCCGGCGGCCACCGGACTTGGGCCGGTCGACGATGGCCCGGATCATCCAGTCGCCGGCACCGAAGGAACTCGATGACTTGCCCGGCAGACCCGACAGCGTGTTGCCGCTGCCCGCTTTGTCCTGGCTGACGAACACGCCCTTCGTGCCGGTCGGGTTGAAGCCGGCGCACACGATGAACTCGCCGGGCACCAGCGTGGGCTTGGCGATCGGCAGGGGCACCCACGTGGCCTCTCCGCGCTCAAACGTCTTGTACGGAAACGGGAAATCGGCTATCGCACGGAACTCCTTGTCACAGAGCCAGACGTGGAAATCCTCATCGGGGGGCCGGCTGCCGCCGTAGCGGTTCCCGTGGATCATCACCCCCCGCAGATACCACTTGCCGTCGGGCACCTGGAACCGGACCGCGTGACCGCCGCCCGCGAGACTCTTGTGGCCGGCCTTGACGCCGTCGTCGTGCTTCAGCGTCACGGGGCGACCGCTCAGGTCACCCGGCGAGAGGGTCTTGGCGTCAAACCGGCTGCCCGTTCGCTTGAGCACGAAGAGGGGCTCGGCCTTCTTCCACCAGGCGTCAACGCGGGCATCGCCCCGCCCCACCAGACGGACCATGTTGCCGAGTGCCGGGCCGGGGTCGGCCGGGTCGAGCCGTGTCTGCCCCCACGCCTTGAACAGAGCGGCCACGGCCTTATGGTCGAGCAGGTCGACCAGTTCCATCCAGAGCCCGGCCCCTTTGGCCGTGTCGGACGGGTTTCTGCCGGCCAGTTGCCGCTTGAGCCGGGCCATGCCGTCGGCCCGGTAATCGTACGCGTCGGGCCACAGCGTCGGCCCCTCCTTCGCGTAGACAGCATCCACGAGGCGCGAGCCGAGGTGGTGTGCCCAGCCTTCGGCGGCGGCCGTCGTCATCCAGTCATGGTGGGTGACCGGCCGGTACTGGGCAAGGTGGCCGGCCTCGTGGCAAAGGCCGTAGAGGTGAAAGATGCCCGTCACGGCGGGCTTGCGCAAGTCCTTTGCGGAAGCGAGGGTCAGGTTGAACCGGTCGTGCCCGTCGTTGAACAGCCGCGTCTTCTGACCCGGCCCGGCGGTTGCTCGAACGTGGATGGTGGCCGGCATGTCGTAGCCGAGCGCCAGCGCCGCCGCCCTCGCCGCGCTGACGGTCCGTCCGATGGCGGCCGCGTACGGCTGGCTGACGCCGGTGGAGGTTACCGCCACACCGTCGGCGCGGAACGTCTGTTCGGCCGCAGCGGCCGGCGCCGAAACCGTGACCACGACGGCAAGGAGTGCGAGGTATTGCACGCGTCTCTCCTTAGTGCTACTACGCTACCTGCGCGAGTGCCCGGTTGTCGCTCAGCCGGGGAAAAAGCGGGTCAGGGCCATATTCAATGCCAAACCAGCCGTTCGGTTTGGCTTTGAATGGTTTGGCTTTGTCCGTGCCGAAGACGTTCAAACGGCCTCTTGGCTGGTCAAACCGGAAACAGCCCCGGTTTGACCGCCAAGTGGCCCTGACCCGCTTTTTTCCCGGCCGACGGGCGGCCTCGCTGAAAGGTCTCATAGCGTTGCAGGATTAGCCTGTCATCCCTATAGACGCGCTGCGGGCCAGGCGGGTTCGGCAGATTCCGTCCGAAGCGAGAGATGCGGCCAGGCCGGCGCCCGGCCTCGTTACTTGAGGTTAATCAGGATGCGTTCGAGGATATCCTGTTCGAGGAGGTCGTCGCGGCCCATGTCGACCCACTCGTAGTCGGTCGGCTCGAGTTGGTTCTGGCGCATCAGGTCGGTGTCTTCGGTATCGAAGATGTTGAACGTCTCGCCGAGGGTATCGGGGCTCGTGCCGGGGGCGCACTTGCGCTCTTTGACGACCTTGACGAAGACCTGCGACCCCTCGCCCTTCGGCGAGATGCTGACGGTTCCGCGGCGGCGAATGGTGTGGATGCTCGACTCGAGGCTCTGCACGCGGCCGATCGTATCCTTTCGCCAGAACTCGAACCACGATGCCCCCGTCAGCGAATCGGTGGCGAGGCGGCCTTCACTGGATTCGGGGTACTCGATGTTGAACCGCAGTTCCATCAGCACACGCCGCGCCACGTGTTCAACCGTGTCGGCGTCGGTCTCGGCAAACGTCATCGGGTTGCCGAATCGGCCCGACGCCACGGTGGCGCATCCGGCCGCCGTCGCGGCCGCGATCAGCAAAACCACACTCAACGCTCGCATCATGAAGCCTCCCCTTCCGACACGGTATGCACCCGAAGGGTATCGGTGCCGCCCGGTTTCCCCGGGAAGTACCCGCTGATGATAAGGATTCGGTCGCCCGGGACAACCAATTTCCGCTGGCGTGCCATCCGTTCGACGGCAGCCGCCAGACGCTCCTGCCGGATCAGGTCGGGCGAATGAACCGGCATCACGCCGCGGTAAAGCGCCATCCGCCGGCACGTGGCCACAGAGTCGCTGACGGCGAGAATCGGCACGCGCAACCACTGCTTCGACATCAGCAGGGCCGTCGCCCCCGTGTGCGTGAGGGCCACGATGACGGCCGGGTCAAGGTTCCGCGCGATGCCGGTCGCCCCGGCGACGATGGCCCGTTCGCTCCAGACGAAACGTTCCTGGCGAGCGGCGGGGGTCTGCCAGTCGGCCCGTTCGGCGTAATCCTCCGCCAGGTCGATGATGTGGTCCATCATCTCGACGGCCCGGACCGGATGCCGGCCGACGGCGGTCTCGCCCGAGAGCATGACCGCGTCGGAACCGTCGAAGACGGCGTTGGCCACGTCCGAGACTTCGGCCCGCGTCGGCCGCGGCTCGTTGACCATCGACTGCAGCATCTGGGTGGCGGTGATCACGGGGACGCCCGCCGCCGCCGCCCGGTGGATGAGGTCTTTCTGGATGATCGGCACCCGGGCCACGTCCATCTCGACGCCCAGGTCGCCGCGCGCCACCATCAGGGCGTCGCACTCGGCCAGGATGGGCTCGATCGCGTCCACGGCCTGGGGCTTTTCGATCTTGGCGATGACGCGGGCGTTCGAGGCCGCCTTGGCGAGATGCTCCTTGACGCAGCGGACCTCGTCGGCGGTGCGCACGAAACTCAGGCCCACGTAGTCGACCTCGTGCTCCAGGCCCCACGCCAGGTCCCGCCAATCCTGCTCGGTCGGCAGAGACGTGCCCAGGTCGGTCTGCGGCAGGTTGATGCCGGCGCCGGGCCGGAGCGTTCCGTCGTCGGCGCAGTCGAGGACGAGATGCTCCTCGGCGCGCTCGGCCACGCGCATCACAAGATCGCCGTCGGCGAACAGGACGGGGTCGTCCGGGGCACAATCGTCCACGATGTCTGGATACGTGCAGGCGATGGCGCGCGGTTCCTCACACTCCTGGAGGTCGCGGTAAAGAAGGATGCGGTCACCCGCGTGCACCTCGACGGGCTGGTCCGCCCTGGTCAGGACGCGCAGTTTCGGTCCGGCCAGGTCCTGGAGGACGGCCACGAACTTGCCGGACGCCTCGGCCGCGCGACGCAGCCGCGCCAGCAGGTCACCGTGCGTCGCGTGGGTGCCGTGTGCAAAATTGAGACGGGCCACGTCCATGCCGGCGTCGATCATGCGGCGGAGCACGGTCTCGTCGGACGTACTCGGCCCGAGGGTGGCGACGATGCTGGTGAGGCGGACTGGAATGTGGGCCATGAGATGACGCCTTTCTTGCCCGTAAAGCACGGTCCTGAACCCTGCGCGGCGGGCAAGCCCGTCGGGTAACTCGCGACGGCGCTCAATCTACTCGCGATACTTGCTGCCCGTGTCCTGGAGGAACATCTTCTCGCGCAGGGTCAGGCTGTCCACGCCGCGCTCGTGCACTTTCTTCAGGATACGGTCGAGTTCGGCCTGTTCGCCCTGGCGGTTGCGTTCGAAGGAACCGGGGCGCGGACGCCGCGTGCCGCGCGGAATCCTGGCGACGATCCGCGTCCCCCACTTCATCCACACGAAACCGAGGACCATGCCGCCAAAGTGGGCCGCATGCGCCACCCCGTCCGACCAGCCGTGACTCAGGCCGACGAAGATGTGCCGCGTTTCCGCCAGGCAATAGATCAACGCCAGCCATCGCGCTTGGATCGGCAGGATGAAGAACAGCAGGAACACGGCACGCGGGTTCCTGCAGGCAAAGGCCACCAGCACACCCGCCACGCCCGCCGACGCGCCCACCGCAGGAATGTCCAGGAACGTCATCGGGCCTTGGCGCGTCATAAATGCACCGTGCTCCATGTGCATCGCGACGTTGAAGGTCACCTCGAACAGGCCGCCCAGAATGCCGCTCAGAAAGTACAGCCACAGGAACTGCCTCGAGCCCAACTGGCGTTCCAGCGTGTGGCCGAGCATGACAAAGATGAACATGTTCCAGCCGACGTGGGAGATGCTTCGCAGCGAGTGCAGAAACATGTACGTGAACAGCCGCCACACCTGCAGCGTCATCAGGCTGCGGACCGAGAGCGACCCGATCTGGCTCAGCCAGCCGCGCGTCAGCACATCGACCACGTACACGCCGATGGTGACCAGCAGAACGATCTTGACGGCGGGCGGGAGAAACCCTCCGCGATCCACAAGCCAGCCGCGCTTGCGCTCCGGAGGGTCGTTCCAGGTGCTGTGCCAGGCCATCAGGCGTTTCCTTTCACGGCCCGCGGCGCATCCTGCTCGCGGGCGTTCCAGAAAAGGATCGCCAGGGCGGTCTTGCCGTCGGTGATCCGTCCGTCGCGGACCATGGCCATCGCCTCATCGAAGCCGACGAGGACGTTCTCGATCTGCTCGCCCGCCTCGCGGTCGGGTTCACCTTTCTCAAGACCTCGGGCCAGGAACAGCGTCAACTGCTCGGTCAGGACGCCGGGGCTCGTGTGAATCGTCAGGAGCGGTTCGAGGCGTCCGGCCCGGTAGCCGGTTTCCTCGGCGAGTTC
Source organism: uncultured Anaerolineales bacterium (assembly GCA_964510295.1). Classification (GTDB taxonomy): domain Bacteria; phylum Planctomycetota; class Phycisphaerae; order FEN-1346; family FEN-1346; genus JAUVZF01. The sequence continues at coordinate 15,931 of CAZEBQ010000059.1, forward strand.
CCTGGCGGCACAGGCGGACGCGGCCTCATCGGGTTCGAGGGTGCCGGCGGGGATCTCGAGCAGTTTTCGCTCGGCCGTGTAGCGCCAGACGCGCTCCAGCAGCAGCACCCCCGGCTGCGGGAAGGCGAGAACGGCCACGCTTCCCGGATGGCGGACGACTTCGCGCGTGGTCTCGCGGCCGCCGGCGTCGCGGATGCGGTGGACCTCAAG
>CAZEBQ010000060.1:0-16002 GCA_964510295.1 uncultured Anaerolineales bacterium
TTTCCGGCTCCTCCTCGTGCGGGCGGCGATGGCGTTGCTGTCGCCGCCGATGGCGAGGTTTTTCCTTGCCAACGCTGTTGCCCACCTCGTAGTCTAAGGTGCAGAGCGGCAGGAGATCTGGTCGATATTTGCTTTGGCAGGGGTTTCAGTGTATACTTAGTGTGTGAGCGCGCGCTGGCGCCTGAACCGCGTACCCAACATCGCCGCTCAGGGCTACGAATGACTCCGGAAGCCAAGAAGGCGCAGTCGCCAAGGCGAGCGAGATCATCGGCACGGGTTCTCGCAAGCGACATGAGCAAGGCGGGAATCGTCAGCCTTGAGATTCAGGCCAAGGTTAGGGTGCCGCAAGAGGCACTCCTCGCGTTCCTTTCGGGTAGTTGGCCTCCCTACGACTCTGCAACAGGGCTGCTCGCGTTTAGTCAGGCCAAAGCCAAGACTGGCTGCTTCAAGGTGACATTGTTTCTCAGCGAACGCGACGCCAAGGGATACATGCGCCTGATTATCGACATGCAAGCCGAACAACCCGAGAAGATACAGCGTGTTGATGTGCCGTTTGCCACGGTCGGACGGTTCTATCGCTTTGTCAGGCGCAAGCAGGTCGGATTCTCTTTTCGGGATGTGCGCGGCGTGGTTCACCAAGAGGTTTCATCGCGCCAGCAGAAGATCCCGCTGCCTCTTCACTTCAATGACAAGGCAGGCATCATTGGGCTGCGATTCGCTTGGCTCAAAGAGGTGCGACCCAGGCCGCTTCTGGAAAACGTCATTGTTGAACTGGCAGACAAGAAGCGACTGCACCTTCGGCTGGCAACGAGGCATTTCGCCCCCCCCAAGGGCGGCCTTGCTAGGACCGCGAGACGCATATTGGCGTGCCAAAAAGACCTGCTGAGAATGTTGGAACTGAAACCATGACACAACTATTGGCGCCGGACCAGGTGAATAGAATCATCCAGGTGCAGGGCACTTTCGACATGCCCAGGAGGCTAGAAGGGTCAGCCGGAAAGCCGGAGCCGTTCTGGCTGGTTGGCACTGGCCGCAGGTGGATAGACCGCAATTTCGGCATGATTGCCGTGCTGGAAGATGTGGCCCGCGCTCTCCAGTGGAGTTTCCTACAGCAAGTGAACGCAGCCCGTGCAGAGGTGGCCCAGAGAGAGGCAGACCGGCAGGCTGCCGAAACAGGCAATTTGGCTGACTACTTCAAGGAAACTCCGGACAGCCAGATTGAACACTATGCCCCGCGTGAGATCTCTGAGTCGGACGCCAAGGAAGAAATACTGGAGTACCTTAATACTAATCCACGCGCAGATGCCTTCGATGTGGCTGTGGCGCTCGAACTTGACCCGTCTTTTGCAGTCCGAATCTGCCATCGTCTTGTGGCCGAAGGAAAGCTTGCGTTTGCAGAAGATGCCCTCTCCGACTAAACATATTCTCTTGCACTATCGCCAGTGCGGCGTGCAGTCAACGCCCGGAGACCATATTCAGGGCGAGCGGATAGGCTATGTCGCGCAGAAGGCACCGGTCGGGAAGATTCGTTCAGTCGGAGGCCGGTATTGGTTCAAGATCAGCCGAGATGCCTATGCGGTTGTCCTGAAGCCCCTTCTCGTTGTGACGCCCTCAAGCGGCCCAATAAGCCCCGTAGGGGCAGAACTCCGTGCATCAGTGATTCAGTGTAGGAGCAGTCTTAAGCCGACTCAGCCAGCCCTGGTACAGAAAGGCGGGCGGCACAGAACTAACGTTGGCGTCATCGAAGAAGAAGCTGCCGCAGAAGTGGTAATGCCGCTTTGCTGTGCCCAATAGTCCCTTTTGCCGCCGTCGTTCCCAATCCTAGCCTTGCGTTAAGTCCCCACTTCCGTCTGGTTTTCCGGCTCCTTGTCGTGCGGACGGCCATGGAGTGCTGTCGCCGCCGATGGCGCCGGTTTGCGAACTCACCGTCACGTGCTTTGGGCTTGATAAGGTTACGGTCGGCACATAGGATGTGCGTGTCATGGCTGGGCGCCGGTTCCCGGGAGGGCCGGCGCGGGCGCGTTATGCCATCCGAAGGAAGACGCGGCGGCACCCGAAGCGTGGGGTGCCGCTGTTTGACGAGTCAAACGGTCGTGCCACTCGCTCAAGGCGCACCCCGGAGAAACCCATGATCTGTGCCGGTGTGGACGGCGGGTCGAGGGCGATCAAGATCGTCCTGCTCCGCGCCGGCGGCGGGGGAGTCGTCGCCTCCGGCGTCCGCGACCAGGGCGTCGACCATGACCGGCTCGCCCACGAACTGTTCGACCAACTCCTCGCCTGCGAGGGGCTCGCCCGAAGCGACGTGGCCCGTGTGGTGGCCACCGGCTACACGCGCGGGGCCATCTCGTTTGCCGACATCACCGTCACCGAGATCACCTGCCACGCCGCCGGCGTGCACCACGGCGTGCCCGGCGCCGCGACGGTCGTCGAGATCGGCGGCCAGGACAGCAAACTGCTCCGCCTGGCCCCGGGCGGCAGGGTCCGCGACTTCGCCATGAACGACCGTTGCGCCGCCGGCACGGGCCGGTTTCTGGAGGTGGTGGCCTCGCGTCTGGGCGTCGGTCTGGACGGTCTGGGCGAGATGGCTCGCGCCTCCGACGCCCCGGCCTCCATCAGCAGCACGTGCGTCGTCTTCGCCGAGACCGAGATCATCAGCCTCCTCGCCACGGGTGAGCGGCCCGAGAACATCGTGGCGGGCGTCCAGGCGTCGATCGCCTCGCGGGTGGCCGCCATGATGGGCCGCAACGCCGACCCGCCCGTCGTCTTCACCGGCGGCGTGGCCATGATTCCGGGCATGGCCGACGCCCTGGCCTCGGCCATCGGCGTCGAGGTCGCCGTTGCGCCGCAGCCGCAGATGACCGGCGCGCTCGGCGCCGCCATCGTTGCGTTCCGGCAGGCCGCCGGCGCCGCCCCCGGCGGCCTGTAGCCGGCGCGGGCCGAGCGTCGGAGGCGTGCCGCGAGGCACGGGAAACGCGGCACCTTGCCGCTGCGGGCGGGTTCAACTGGCCGGCTCAGGGGCTTGCGCCGCTTACTTACGTGCGCGGCTAGTTTTCTCACGTGGCTCGTCAGGCACAAGTGTAACTAGCCGCGAGCGGCGCGGCTAGTTCTCTCACGTGGCTCGTCAGGCACAAGTGTAACTAGCCGCGAGCGTAAGCGAGCGGGTGCCGTCCTCGCCATAGCAAAAGACCTGCGTAAGTCCGCTCAGAGGCATCCTACGGCCGCGGTGCGGCTCGTACTTTGGGAGGAGAATGGCATGACGAGCGACGAAGGGCAGCCCGCTCCCGACCCGATGAGCGACGAGCAGGCGGTGGTGCGGCTGGGAGAGGCACGCGACCAGATCCTCGGCGAGGTCCGCAAGATCATCGTCGGCATGGACCAGGTCATCGACGAGATGATGATCGCCGTCTTCGCACGCGGGCACTGCCTGCTGGTCGGCGTGCCGGGGCTGGCCAAGACGCTGCTCGTCTCGAGCCTGGCCCAGACGCTTTCGCTCACGTTCAAGCGGATCCAGTTCACGCCCGACCTGATGCCGTCGGACATCACCGGCACCGAGGTCCTCCAGGACGACCCCGTGACGGGCGAGCGGAAGTTCAAGTTCCTCAAGGGAGCCGTCTTCGCCAACCTCATTCTGGCCGACGAGATCAACCGCACGCCGCCCAAGACCCAGGCGGCCCTGCTGGAGTCGATGCAGGAGAAGAAGGTGTCGGCCGGCGGCGAGGATTTCCCGCTCCAGGAACCGTTCTTCGTTCTCGCCACGCAGAACCCCATCGAGCAGGAAGGCACCTACCCGCTGCCGGAGGCCCAGTTGGACCGCTTCTTCTTCAACATCCTCGTCACCTACCCCAGTTGGGACGAGGAGATCGAGATCATGAAACGCGTCACCGCCGGGCCGGAGGTCCGGTTGCAGCCCGTCCTGCACCGCGAAGAGATCCTCTCGCTCCAGGACCTGGTGCGGCGCATTCCGGTCGCCGACCACATCTTCACCTACGCCGCCAAACTCGCCCGCGCCACACGACCGGCCGAGGAAGAAGCCCCCGACTTCATCCGGAACTGGATCGCCTGGGGCGCCGGGCCGCGAGCCAGCCTCTTCATGATCCTAGCCGGCAAGGCCCGGGCCATCCTGCGCGGCCGGTACCACGTGGCCATCGAGGACGTGCGGGCGGCGGCGCACCCGGTGCTGCGGCATCGGATCATTCCGAACTTCGCCGCCCAGTCGGAAGGGCTCACGACCGACGATATCGTCGACAAACTCCTCGAAACGATCCCTGCGGATGAACGGCTCTACAATGGCAAAGCGGCAGACGCCCAAACTGCGGTATCTTGACCCCGAGATCCTCCAGGGCCTCGATTCGCTCGACCTGGTGGCGCGGGAGGTCGTGGAAGGCCTTCGCGTCGGCATGCACAAGAGCCCCTTGCGAGGCTTCAGCACCGAGTTCGCGCACCACCGGCCTTACGTGCCCGGCGATTCGGTCCGGCACCTCGACTGGCGGGTCTACGCCCGCACCGAGCGGTACTACATCAAACTCTACGAGGCCGAGACCAATTTCGACGCCCACCTCCTGCTCGACGCCAGTTCCTCCATGCGATACGCCTCCGGGCCGGTCACCAAACTGGAGTACGCCAAGTTCATGGCCGCCAGCCTCGCCTACATGATCGTCGACCAGCGCGATTCGGTGGCCCTGGCGGTGTTCGACGCCGAACTGCGCCGCTACCTGGAACCCTCCAGCACGATGGGCGTCATCCGCAACATCGACCGCGAACTCGCCGAGGCCGCCGACGTCCCCCGGACGGACGTGGCGGCCGTCCTGCACGAGTTCGCCAGGCGGATCCCGCGGCGCGGTTTCGTCATCCTCTTCTCCGACCTCTTCGACCACGTCGAGGCGTTCCTCAAGGGGCTCGACCACCTGCGATTCCGCGGACACAACGTCGTGGTCTTCCACATGCTCGACCCCTACGAACTCCGGTTTCCCTTCGGCGGGGGAACGTGGCGGTTCCAGGGACTCGAAAGGGAACCCGAGATCGTCACCCAGCCGAAACGCATCCGCGCCGCCTACATGAACGAACTCGAAACCTTCCTGCGCCGCATCCGGAACGCCTGCGAGCGGAGCCACGTGGACTACGTCCTGGTCGATACCTCCAGGCCGATTGACGTCGTCCTGTCGGCTTACCTCATCAGCCGCGTCCACAGCGCCGCAGGCACGCGAATGCATTGACGTGTTAGCCGGCGGGCTTGCCCGCCGCGTGGGGCTTTCGTGTGAAAACATGCGTGTACATAGCCGTGGTCGTGGCAACGGCGCTGCTGGTGGCGTCGGTGGCCCACGGCGCCGGCGTCGTCCGCACCCTCGACGACCGTCTCGAAGGCCACGTCGTCTTCCGCGACGGCAGGATCGAGGTGGACGGCAAGCCCGTGCCGTGGCCGGCCCTGGTCTACGCCATGCCGGACGGCCACGTCAGGACGCTCGGCGCGCCGGGCGCGGTCCGGCTGGCCGGAGGCGAAGTCTGGCGAGGCGACGTCCTGAGCCTCTCGGCCGCCAAACTCACCATCCGCTCACGACTCTGGGGAGAGCGCCGGATCGACGCCGCAAGGGTCACGGCCGTCGAGTTCGCCCACGGCGCGCAGGCTCCCGACGCCTCGAAGCCCGGCACGCTCTACCGCGAAGACGGGGAACCGATCCCCGGGTCGCTGCTCTGGATCGGGCCGGCGCGGCTGGCGATCGACAGCCCCCTCGGCGTGCTGACGCTGGCGCGAAAAGGCCTCATCGGTTACGTCTTCGACCGGACCGCCGCCGGCCGCACCGACGCCCGCGCAGCCGACGAAGTCGGCCTCGTGGACGGGACGGTCCTGCGCGGCCGGGCAAAACCGGCCGCGGGGGCAGTGCAGTTGCAGCACCCCGACCTCGGCACCCTGACCCTCAACGCCAGGATGATCCGCTACCTTCGCCGACACAACGGGCACACCGTTGACCTGGCCGAAATCTGGACCCGTTCCGGACCGGCAGGCGAGCCGGCCCAAGGCCGACCGGTCGAGGTCGTGTTCAACGGCGAGGCCCAACGCCATGGCGCAACGTGCCTGGCGGCCGTCCGGATTCGGCCGAACAGCCTCGTCCGGTACCGCTTGCCGCAGGCCGCCGGCACCACCGTGAGACTCACCGGACGCCTGGGTCCCGTGGAGGCGGCCCGAGGCGACGTCCGCATTCGCATCGCGGCAGGCAACCGCGTGCTCCTGGAGAAGGAGTTCGCACCGGGCGCCGGCCACATCCCCCTGCGGGTGGACGTGCCGACGGGCGGTGAACTCGTCTTCGACGTGGGCTTCGGCAAGCGGATCGGGTTTCCGGCGGGCATCCGCATCGAGGACCCGCTGCTGATCAGCCGTTAGTACGACAACGCCACGTTGCGCGGCGCCGAACCATTTAGCCGGCGGGCTTGCCCGCCGCGCGAAGGCGAACCATTTAGCCGGCGGGCTTGCCCGCCGCGCACGGCCGAACCGTTTAGCCGGCGGGCTTGCCCGCCGCGTACGGCCGAACCATTTAGCCGGCGGGCTTGCCCGCCGCGTACATGAGAAAGCGTTATGCCCATCAACTTCGGCAACCCGTGGCTTCTGCTCGGACTGGCCGGGGTGGCCGTCCCGATCCTCGTCCATCTGCTGAACCGTTTTCGTCAGCGGCGGCTGGAGTGGGCGGCCATGGAACTGCTGCGCCGGGCGATGGTCCTGCGGTCGCGGCGCATTCGCATCGAGGATCTCCTGCTGCTGGCCCTGCGATGCCTGGCCGTGATCCTCATCGCCCTGGCGATGTCGCGGCCGAGTCTCAGGAGCGAGGCCGCCAAGTACCTGGGCGCAGGCGACCACGTCGGCGCCGTCATCGCCCTCGACGCCTCCTACAGCATGGCGTACCGGCCGGGCGTCGGCAGCCGCTTCGACCGGGCCGCCGAGATCGTCCGCAACCTCAAGGGGGCCCTCCATCCCGGCGACGGCGTCAGCCTCCTCGTCATGGGCAACCGGCCGAGGACGCTTCTTCGCAACACCGCCTTCGACGACCGGCGTCTCGAGAAGGCCGTCGCCGACGCCGCGCCCCTGGCCGAACCGCTCAGCCTGGAGCCGTGCCTCGAGCGGCTGGCCCTTCTGGCCGGCGAAATGAAGGTCCCCATCCGCGAGTGTTACATCGTGACCGACGCCCAGGCGGTCACGTGGGGGCGGCTCTCGGAGAAGGCGAGAGGGGCACTCGAACGGATCGGGTCGCTTGCCCGCCTCTTCGTCCTGCCCACGGCCCCCGACAGCGGCGAGAACCTGGCCATCCGACGCCTCGCACTGGCCGCCGGGTCCCTGCGACGCGGGACGGTCGCTCGCCTGACGGCCGACGTGGCCAACCTCGGTCGCCGGCCGCAGAGGCGCGTCGTCGTCAACCTGCTCGCCGGCGAGAAGGTCGTCGACCAGCACGTCGTCGAGCAGATCGAACCCGGTGAGACGGTCACCGTCCCGCTGTTCGTGCGGTTCCGGGAGGCGGGCAGCGTGCGCCTGAGCGCACGGATCGGCCAGGACGGCCTGGAGACCGACAACGTTCGCCACGCGGTCGCCCGCGTCCGGAATCGCGTCAGCGTTCTCGTGGTGGACGGCGACCCGTCGGACCGGCCGTTCTCGAACGAGACGGACTTTCTGATGACGGCGCTGGTGCCGAAGGCCCCCGCCGGCGGCGGCGCCACGCTGGTTCCCGAATGCATCCCGTGGATGGAACTGCCGACGCGCCGGCTCGAGAACCACGACGTCGTGGTCCTGGCGAACGTGCCCGACCTTCGCCGGGCCCAGGTGGAGGGGCTCGGCGCCTTCGTCCGCGACGGCGGCGGGCTGCTGGTGTTTCTCGGCGACAAGATCAACCCGGTCCTCGTGAACGCGCGGATGCGGCACGGCGAGGAGTCGCTGCTGCCTGCGGAGGTGGCCGAGGCGGTGGCGTCGCCGACGGGCGGCGGCCCGCTTGCGGCCGTGGATGGCGACCATGCCCTCACGCGTGCGCTTCGGCCCCTGCCGCCCGCCCTGATGGGCGAGACGCGCGTCCGCCGGTTCTTCAAGGTGACGCCGGCCGCGGGCGCCCGGCCGATCCTGAAGATCGCCGGCATCGAACCGGAAGCGCCGCTGCTCATCGAAAAGACGATCGGCCGCGGCAAGGTCCTCCTGTTCACCAGCACGGCCGACCGCGCGTGGAACAACCTGCCCGCCCACCCGGTCTATCCGATCCTGATCCACGAGGCCGTGACCTACCTGACGACCCGGGCGCACGAACGGCCGTTCGTCGTCGGCGAACCGCTCGTCGTGCCGCTCGCCAGGCAGAGCATTCAGACCAGCGTCACCTTCACCATGCCCGACGGCGAGGAACTGGCGGTTCAGGTGACCGAACGCGAAGGCCGGCGCCTGGCACGCTGCGAGCAGACCGACCTGCCAGGCTTCTACCGCGTGCTCGCCGGCGAAAACCGCGAGCCGGTCGTCCTGGCCGTCAACCCCGAGAGCCGCGAGTCCGACGTCAAGACGCTGGCCTCCCGGGACCTGGCGAAGGCCCTGTCGGGTCTGCCGGTGCACGTCCTCGGGCCGGGGGAGAACGTGGTGGAGGCCATCCGCGAGAGCCGCATCGGCCGCCCCTTGTGGCAACTGCTGCTGATCGCAGCGCTGGCGGTCCTGGCGCTGGAAGGGTACCTGGCCCGGCGGTTCACAAGGCGGTTGGCCGGCGGCGATTCGTCGCCGGCCTTCAGCACACGCGAGGAGGTCGCCAAGAGGCGCGCCGCAGGTTAGGACGACAACGCAACTTCCCGCGCGGCGGGTCAGGAGACCCGCCGCGCGAAATGCCCTGCGTTTTGCGCGGCAGCGAGGTTTTGCGTGGTGGGTGTCCTCACCCACCGCGCATCAAGGCACCTGTCCGTGGCGGGTCCGGAGACCCACCGCGCGAGGACGCAGGCGGGCTGCGGCGCCTGAGTGGTAGGGCAAGATGGGCAGACTTTTCGGACTCGACAACACGCAGTCGGTCACGTACGTCGAACTCCTGTTTCAGGAGTCCTGGCCGAGGCTGGTGATCCTTGCGCTGGTGCTTGCGGCCATCGGGTACGCCGTCTTCCTGTACCGGCGGGAGACGGCCCTGTCGGCGCCGCTCAGGACGCTGGCGGCGGTGTTGCGGGCCGCTGCGCTCAGCGCCCTGGTCATCGCGTTGTTCGATCCGCGGTTGGGGCTGGAGATGATCGTCAAGGTCCGCCGGACGGTCCTCGTGCTGCTCGACACGTCGGAGAGCATGGCGACGCGCGACGCGCGGCAGAGCGACGCCGACATCAAAGACGCCGCCCTCGCCCTGGGTAAGATGCCGTTCGAGCAGGCCGACGGCCCGGCACCGGAAAGCGCCCGGGCCGAGGCCGCCTCCGCACCGCGCACCGACCTGGCCCGTGGTCTGCTCGGCCATCCGACGATGAACGTCGCGTCGCGTCTCGGCCCCGATTACACGGTCCGGTATTTCGCGTTCGGCGAGCGGCTCGAGCCGGCCGAGGGCAAGGGCGAGACCGCCCCCGAGGCGCTCCTCACGATGGAGCCCACCGGCAAGGTCACGCGGCTGGGGTCGGCCATCCAGGAAGCCGTGGACCGAAGCGCGGGCGAGCCCGTCGCCGCCGTCGTCGTCCTGACCGACGGCATCTCGAACGACGGGCTCGAGCCGATGGCCGTGGCCCGGCGCCTGGGCGAGCGAGGCGTGCCGGTCTTCCCGGTCGGTCTGGGCCTGGCGGACCCGCCGGACGTCCGGCTCCGCAGCCTCATCGTGCCCGGCACGGTCTTCCACAAGGACCGGGTTCCGGTGCGGGTCGAGATCACCTCCGGCGGGTACGCCAGGCGGACGGCGAACCTCACGGTCTCGCTCGACGGGCGGGCGGCGGCGAGCAAGGCCGTCAGCCTCAGCGGGGCCGGCCAGTTCGAGGAGATCCTGTTCATCCCGGACGCCGTGTCCGGTTCCGCCCAACTGGAGGTGGCCGTCTCGACGCTTCCGGGAGAGATCGCCACCGAGAACAACCGCCTCCGGCGAACCGTCCGCGTCATCGACGAGAAAATCCAGGTCCTCTACGTCGAGGGCAAGCCGCGCTGGGAGTACCGGTACCTGCGGCAGGTGCTCTTGCGCGACCATCGGCTCGAGGTCAAGTTCCTGCTGACCGAGGGCGACCGCGACCAGGCCCTGGCCTCGGACCTGTACCTGACGGATTTCCCGGAAGACGCCGCCAAGGCGTTCCACTTCGACCTGGTGATCCTGGGCGACGTGCCGGCGTCGTACTTCTCGCGGGCGCAACTCGAGCGGGTCGAGGAACTCGTGCAGAAGCACGGCGGGTCGTTCCTCATGCTGGCGGGGCACCGGCACGCGCCGTTGAGTTACGTGGCCACACCCATTGCATCGCTGCTGCCGGTCCGGCTGCGGACGGAGGGCTGGCGCGACGTGCCGGACGCGGTTCACCCGGTTGTCTCGGCCGGCGCCGCCGACAGCGCCGTTGTCACGCTGGAGGCGCCCGCGGCCCGGAACCGGCGCCTGTGGTCGCTCGTCCGCCCCATGTATAAGTTGCCGATCCTCGACGGGCCCAAACCCGGCGCCACGGTCCTGGCCGAGGTCTCTCGCGGCGGCCGGCGGGGAGAGGCGTATCCGCTCATCGCCTGGCAGCGGTACGGCAGCGGGAAGTCGCTCTTCGTCGGGACCGACAAACTCTGGCGGCTCCGATTCAAGCAGGGCGACAAGTACCACGCACGTTTCTGGGGACAGACCATCACCTTCCTGACCCTGTCGCGCCTGCTCGGCGAGAACAAACGCATCCAGATTGAGACCGACCGGCAGGATTACCGGACCGGCCAGCGCGTCCAGATCAGCGCGAACGTCCTGGACGAACTCTACGGGCCGGTCGCGGGCCCGTCGTACACGGTCCGGCTGGAGCAGGCGTCGCCCGGGAAGCGATCGACGCCGGTCCGCCTGGAACCGCTGCCCCACGTGCCCGGGCTGTATCAGGGATTTGTGACGGCGCAGGAGGCGGGTCGATACACCGTCCGGGCGCCGGGGTCCGACCCGGCCCTGGCCAACACGGCCCGGTTCACGGTGGCCGACGCGCCGCTGGAGCAACTCGAGAAGGCGATGCAGGAGAGGCTCCTGCGAAACATGGCCGAGGCCTCGGGCGGCCGGTACTTCGCCGTTCGCGACCTGCCGGCTTTGCAGCAAACGATCGCGGGGGACCGGCCCACCGCCGTCGAGCGGACCGAGAAGCCGCTCTGGGACCTGCCGATCGTGTTCATCGCGCTCCTCGCCTTTCTAGGCGTCGAGTGGCTGGTGCGGCGAATGCATGACCTGGTGTAGAAAAAGGTGCCAGGAAAAGGTACCAGGTACCTTTTTTGCTCCGCTTGGTGGCCTTCCCAGGCCACCAGGCCGGTTCACGGCGGCCTGGGAAGGCCGCCGCGCGGAAGCGGGTACCTTTTCGGCGCCGAGCGCGGCGGGCAAGACTGCCCGCCGCGCAGGACACGGGTAACGCCATGACTGCCGAGCGCACAATCGAACACGCCGGACCGTCGGTCGAGAGGAAACTCCACCGGGCGTGGCGGCGCCAGCGCCGGTTCCACAACACGCGCGGGCTCTGCCACCTGCTCGTCTGGATCGGCGGACTCGGCCTGGCCGATTTTCTCGTCGACTGGCTGTTCCTGCTGCCCGGATACGGACGCGTCATCCTGCTGGCCATCAACGTCGGCACGTTGGGGTGGGTGACCTGGCACAGTTGGCTGCGTCACCTGAGGCGGTACGACCCCGTGCGGGTGGCGCTGCAGGTGGAGGGGCGTCATCCGGACCTGACGAGTTTGCTGGTCTCCTACGTCCAGTTGGACGAGGACCGCGAGGACGCCGCTCACGTCTCGCCGTCACTGATCCGGGCGACGAAGCGGCTGGCGGTCGAGGCAACCGCCCCCATCGATTTCCGCGAGATCATCCGCTGGGCCGACCTGACGCGGGTCGGCCTCTTCTCGGCCTGCGTCGTGCTGGTGTGCGGCGGCCTGAGCCTGAACTGGCCCGAGTTCTTCAGCACGCTGGCGCAGCGGCTCCTGAATCCGACCGCCCGCCTCGCTTACCCCACGCGAACCACCATCGAGCAGATCACCGGCGACCGCACGGTGCCCCAGGGCGCGCCGGTGACCGTCGAAGCCGAATGCGCCGGCCTGGTGCCTGCCAGCGGCACGCTCTGGATCAAGCCGACGGGCGGCGAGTGGGAACGCCTTCTCATGCCCCAGGCCGGGCCCCGCCAGTTTGCCTACCGCTTCGAGCAGGTGCTGCACGATTTCACGTACCGTCTGCGGCTGGGCGACGCCCGGAGCGAGTCGTACCGGATCCGGGCCATCCCCCCGCCGCACCTCGTTCGGACGCGTGTGCGGCTGGGGTATCCGCCGTACACGGGGCTCAAGGACGCCACGGCCGACTCGCTCCACCTGGAGGTGCCCGAAGGCACGAAGGTCTCGCTCGACCTGGGCTGCGACCGGCCGCTCGCGAAGGCCGAGGTCATCGAAGAGGGCGGCGTGGCGTCGCCGATGCACCTCGACGCCGCCGGCCGCACCGCCACCTTCTCCTGGACCGTCACCCAATCGTTCCCGTTCCGCTTCCGGTGGACCGAGCGTGAGCACGGGTTCGCGTACGAGGGCGACGTGGCGTACTTCGTGCGGATGATTCCCGACGTGCCGCCCGACGTCGAAATCCTCAGCCCCACCGAGGACAACAAGGCGACGCTTGCGAAGCGGCTTGCCGTGCGGTACCGCGCGGCCGACGATTACGGCATCGCGAAGGGGACGGTCGTCTACTCGGTGAACGAGGGCCCGGAGCAGCGTCTCTCGCCCAAAGCGTTCGACCGGTCGCCGGTTGACGCCGAAGTCGGCTGGTCGCTCAAAGAGACGATCCGCGACCTGAAGATCGGCGACACCTTGACGTTCGCCGTCGAGGTCGCCGACAACCGGACGGGCGAGGCCGGCCCGAACGTCACCCGCAGCCAGTCCCGCCGGCTCGACATGGTGACGGTGGCCGAGTACCTGCGCTACATGGCCGAGAAACGGGCCGGGCTCTTCAAGGAAATCCGGGCCATGCACGAACAGGAAACCGACGCGTCGGTTGAGGTCAAGGCCCTCAAGGACGACATCCCCGCCGACCCTGCCGCCGCCAACGACGCTGGGAGGTAGCACGATGGTGCCAATCCGTCGCAGTGCGGCGTCGCTGCTGCTGGTTCTGGCCCTGTGTTCGGGTGCGGCCGGGGCCTCGGCGGCCGAAGACGCCCCGACCGGGGAGGAGATCCTCCTCCAGGTGGCCGACCGCATCCAGGACGAGGCCGAACGCCAGCATCACGTCCGAGGGCGGATGGACCTGTCGATCGACCGGTTCCGGGCCATCCTGGTGGACCTGAAATCGAACGGACTCATCAAGCAGGGAGGCGGACCCGCACTCGACCGCCTCGTCCAGATCCTGGGCGTCCTGAGCCAGAAGAACGTACCCGACGCCGCACGGTACCTCGAGGAGGCCCGGAAGCAACTCCGGGCCCTGCGGCCCAACCTGGTCTCGGCCGACAAGGAGATCGAGACCATCGTGGCGGAACTCGAAAACATCCTGGCACAAGGGCCCGGACCGGGCGAGGACCTCCTCAGGGAACTCGAAGTCATCATCGAGGACGAGCGACACACCCACGAGACCACCAAGCAGTGGGGCGCCAAACTCCTCCAGGACCCCAACGCACCCGACACGCCGCGCCGACAGATCGCCACCGACCAGAGACGCATCGCACGACGCACCGACCGCTTCGTCGAACAACTCAAAAAGGCCCGCGACGCCGAAACCGACCCCGCCGACCGGCGCGCCATGCACGATGCACACCAGGTGCTCGACCAGGGCAAGGTCGTCGACCTCCTCGACGGCGCCGGCCGCAACATCGACGGCAAGCAGCCTGTCGCGGCCACCCAGGCCCAGCAGAAGGCGCTTCAGGCACTCGAAGCGGCCGCCAAGCACCTGCGACGCGACGCCTTCGCCGCCGAACTCCAGGCCATGAAGGAACTCCGCGACCGCCTCGCCGACATCCTCAAAGAACAGATCGACCTCCGCGAAACGACGGACGCCGTGCCCGAGGCCGAGTTCCCCCAACAGAAAAACGAACTCCAGGTCGGGCAGCGGGCCCTCGACAAGGAACTCCTCGACGCCGGCCGGAACCTGCCGTCGCTCACCTCGCCCGCCCTCAAAAGCCACCTCGACGCCGCCGACGGCCACATGCAGCAGGCCGAGAACCGCATCGCCGCCACACAGCAGCAGCCCGCCGTCACGTCGCAGAAGGCGGCCGAAGAGTCGCTGAAGGACGCCATCAAGCAACTCGACCAGGACATCGCCGCCGCCGAGGCCGCCTGGGACCAGCAGTATCAGCCGATGCAAAGCCTGGCGGACCTGGCGCAGCAGGCGATGGAGTTGGCCGAGCAGCAGCGGGCCCTGCGTCAGGAAACCGGCCAGACGCCCCAGCAGACCCTGCCGCAACTCGCACAGCCACAGGCCGGCCTCGGCCAGCAGGCCCAGGCGCTTCACGGCCAGTTGCCGATGCCGCAGTTCCAGCAGGCGGCCCAGGCCATGCAGCAGGCGGGGCAGTCGCTCCAGCAGAGCCGGCAGCAGCCCGCCATGGGGCAGCAGCAGCAGGCGATCGACGCCCTCATGGCCGCCGCACAGGCCCTCCAACAGGCCCAGACCGCCATGGACCTGGCCGCACAGCAGGCCGCGCTCATGCAGCAGACCGGTCAGACGCCCGCCGGCGATCTGCCCGGGCTCTCCCCGGCCCAGCAGGGCCTTCAGCAACAGGCCCAGGCCGGGCAGTTCTCCGAGGCCGCCGGACACATGGAGGGCGCGGGCCAATCGCTGGAGGCCGGACAGGGTGAATCCGCCATGCAGGGACAACAGGCCGCCATCGACGCACTCATGGGCCAGGCCGGACAGGCCATGGGCATGCAGCCCGGCATGACCCCCGGTATGGGGATGGTGCCGGGCATGGGTATGGGCATGATGCCGGGCATGGGCATGATGCCCGGCATGGGGCCCGCCATGCCGATGTCGCAGACGAACGATCCCCAGGAGATGGGCATCCGCGATTTCGGACGCCAGAAACCCGTCGGGCCCGACGTCAAGCGCGGCTCCGACTACTGGAACCCCCTCGGCGGCCGCCGACGCGACGCCCTCTACCAGAAATACGCCAAACAACTGCCGCCCGAATACCGGGAACTCCTCGGCGACTACTACGAAGCCCTCTCCAAGGACGTGCCGCGCGCCCGAACGCCAACGCCCGACGCCACGGAGGCCAAACCGTGAGGCCCTCAACACGCATCACCGCCGTCGCCCTCCTGATCCTGATCGGCCCTGCCCTCGCCCGCTCGGCCGAGAACGGTCAAGTCCGCACGGCCGACCTCTCTCCCGCCGCCGAACGGGCCATCGACGCCGGACTGCGGTGGCTCGCCGGTCAGCAGAACGCCGACGGCAGTTGGGGACTGCGGTACCACGAGGCCTCAACCGCCGTCGCACTGATGGCCTTCATGCTCAAAGGCCACTTCCCCGAGACGGGACCCTACGGCGAGGCCATGGACAAGGGCGTCGCCTTCCTCATCGAACGGGCCCGGCGAGGCGGCGGGTACATGGGCGTCAACATGTACGAGCACGGACTCGCGACGCTGGCCCTGTCGGAGGTCTGGGGCATGAGCGAACGCACCGAAATCCGCGATACGCTCAAGCGGGCGGTCGAGGTCATCCTCCGCGCCCAAAGCCCCAAGGGCGGCTGGCGCTACGAGCCTCGACCACGCGACGCCGACATATCGGTCACCGTCATGCAGATCGTGGCCCTGGCTTCGGCCAGGGAGGCCGGCATCCACGTCCCCTCGCAGACCATCGACAAGGCCCTCCGGTACGTCAAGGGGCTGCAGGTCCACGGGTCGGGAGGCTTCGGTTACACGAGTCCGTCGGGGCCGGAGTTCGCGCG
>CAZEBQ010000061.1:0-5862 GCA_964510295.1 uncultured Anaerolineales bacterium
GGCCGGCAAGTATCTACGGAGACGGCCGAGTCAGCCGTCACGACCTTCCGCGTCAACGTGCTCGGTGAAGGCGCGCCGCACGACGAGCAGCAGGTCGATGAACTCCTGCGAGAGGCGGTCGCGCGGGCGCGGCAGGGATACGGGGATTTCGGCCACCGTCCGGCCGAAGGTCATAACGACGACGCGGTCGGCCAGGTACACGGCCTCCTCGATGCTGTGTGTGACGAACAGGATCGTCTGGCCGTCGGCCGCCCACACCCCAAGCAGGTCGGCCTGGAGGTGGTGCCGGGTCGGTTCGTCCACCGACGCGAAGGGCTCATCCATGAGAAGCATGCGGGGGTTCGGGCACAGTGCCCGCGCCAGGGCGAGGCGTTGACGCATCCCGCCCGACAGTTCGTGGGGATAACTGCGCTCGAGGTCGCGCGCCAGGTGAACCCGTTCGAGGACGGCCCGCGCCCGCCGCGTGCGCTCGGCGCGGCCCATACCGCGGATCTCCAACCCAAGCGTCACGTTCGCCATCGCGCGGCGCCACGGCAGGAGGGTGCCCTCCTGGCTCACGAGGCCGATGCCGTCGGGCGGGCCGTCCACCGGCCGGCCCTCGACCATCACGCGGCCGCTGGTCGGGGAGTCCAGACCCGCCGCCAAACGCAGAAGCGTTGTCTTGCCGCACCCCGAAGGGCCCACCACGCACGTCAACTGTCCGGCCGGGCACGTGAGGCTGAAGTCGCGAAGCGCCCAGGCCTGGGGCCGGGCGGGCGTGACGAAGCACTTGCTCACGCCGTCGAACCGGATCACCTCATGCTCGAGCGTCACGCTATCGCTCCTTGGGCTGCCACCGGCCGACCCGGTGCTCCGCCAGGCGCAGCAGCCCGTCCAGGACAAGACCGATCGCGCCGATGACGATGATGCTGGCGAAGGCGTATTCATACGACGCCTGCTCGTGGGCCGTGGCGATCATGTACCCCAGACCGCCGCGCGTGCCCGGAAAGATCTCGGCCGCGATAATGACCCGCCAGGCGATGCCGCCGCCCACGCGAAGGCCCGTCACGATCGCAGGCGCGGCGCTCGGAAGAATCACCTTCATCAGGAGTTGGCCGCCCGTCGCGCCGAAGACCCGCGCCGCCTCGATATGCGCCTCGCGGACGCGTTTGGCCCCGCCGGCGGCGTTCAGGGCGATCGGGAAAAACGCCCCCAGCCAGATGACCGCCACGATGGCGAACCGCAGTTGATCCAGCAGGCCGAAACGCCAGTGCTCGTCGCCGTACAGCGCCGTGGCCGGGCTCGACAGGCCGAACGCGATGATGGCCACGGGAATCCACGCGATGGGGCTGATGACCATCGCCGCCGCCATCGTCGGCGACAGCATGTCCATGGCCGCCCGCGACCGACCGACCAGCAGGCCGATCGGAATCGCCGTCACCGCCGCCAGCCCGAAGCCGCACACCACGCGCAGTACGCTGATCAGGGCGCCGCTCGCGAGGCTCGTGGAGTCCAGGGCGGGGGGATCGCGCAGCGGGTGCGCGAGCACCTCGAGGACCGCCCCGACCGACGGCACGACGACGCTGCCGACCGACGCGACGTGCCAGACCACGAGGATCGCCGTCGGCACGATGGCGCCGAGCAGCAGTCGGAGGAGGAGTCGTTTCGCCTTCATGGACTCTTCAACAGCCCCTTCTCGCGGAGTTCCTTGGCGGCTTCGCGCACCAGCGTTAAATCGAGCAGGTCATCGACGAACGCCTGAGGCGTGGCGTCGGCGTATTTGTCCCGGAAGAGTTTAACACCTGCGGCCATCTCGGCCCACGTTTTCATACCGGCGACCCAACTGTCGGTCGGTTCGGCGAGGTAACTGATGGTGGGGACGGAGGCCTTCTCGATGGTCTTATCGTACTTGGTCCAGCGGCTGGCGCAGTCGATCGCCAGGTCGCCGTCCTGGTTGATCAACTGCGTCGAAAGGAGAATGACTTTCAGCAGGCCCTTGACGGCGTCGCGATGGGCGTTGAGCGTCTGCTCGGTGGCGCAGATACAGCAGCACGGGTGGTTGACCCACTTGCCCTTGGGCGGCAGGTCCCTGAGTTCCGAGACGACCTTTCCGAGACCTTTGGCCACGGCGACGGCAACGCCGGGCTGGTTCATGACGAAACCGTCGATGGCCTTGCTCTCCATCATGGGGATGGGGCTCTTCTCGGAGCCGAAGTTGACGAGGATGACGCCGGTCTTCGGGTCGGTGGCGTCGTAGCCGTAGGCGATGCCCTCGGCCACCAGGGCCCGCTCGAAGACGAGTTTCGCGATGGCAACAGGCGCCTTGTAGCCGATCTTGAGGGGCTTCCCGCCCGACTTCGCGGCCGCGACGAACGACGCCCAGTCCGTCACGGAAGAGTTCTTCTGCATGACGAGCATGTCGCCGTCGGTCTGCAGGGGACAGAGCATCTTGAGCGGCTGCCCCTGGTCGGCGAACTTGGCGACGGCGGTGACGCCGCCGAGGCCGACCTCGATTTCTCCGCGGCTCATGGCGGCCGGCATGCGCGACCCGCCGCCCACCTTGATGAAGTTCAGGCGCGCGAGCGTCCTCTCGCCGTCCACCAGGTCATACACCTCTTTGGCCTTGACCTCCTTCAGGCAGATACCGTAGTCCTTCTTGAACCGCTCGCCCTCCAACGCCGCCACGTACAAGGCCAGGTGATGGTCGTGACCAACGTGGCCGAGTTTGATGGACGGGGCCTTCGTCGGGGCCGGCGGCTCCCCCTGGCAACCGATGAGCGCTGCCGCAGCGGCGCCCGCCAGGACGAGGGCGGCTGTCGTGATTCGGACCCGTGCCATGCCTGTCTCCTTGTCGAAGTTCAGAACTTATACACCACCTGGAAGAACCCCCAGTTCGCGTTGTCGTGCCCAAGCGTACTCTCGATGAAGTTGCCGGGCAGAAAGAAGGCATAGCCCATGAACAGATCGAGGTTCTTCGAGACGGCCCACTTGGCCAGCAGGTCGATCTCCTGTCCGAGTTCGTGCCCCGAGTCGCCGCCCACGTCGCGTGCCCGCCTGGTGAAGTTGAACCAGTACCACCAGTCCGTGTCGGACGCCAGCCGGAAGTAGTGGTAATCGACCCAGAGTTTGAGTTTCTTGATGGGTTTGACGCTGAAGGTGACCTGAAAATCCATCATGTTCTGCCACGACAGGAAGTTCATGCGGCCGTAGTACGACGTGGGGCAGGTGTAGAGGTTGTCGAAGGTATTGTTCTCGCCGTCGGTGGGGCTGCGGTCGCCGCTGGCGTAGGCGAACTCACCGCCGAGGCGCGGCGTCCAGGAACGGTCGAGCCAAGTGTACCCGAGGCGGGCGTGGGCGCCGTAGGCCTCGACGTCGTCGCCGCCCTGCGTGCCGAACTGGACGGCGCCCGTCCCGCCCCAGTCCCAGTTCTTGCGGAACACCCCGTCCACGCGGGTGCCGACGGTGTGGCGGCGGATGTCGCCGGTTGTCCCCCGCTCGCCTCGCGCGTTGCCGTGATCGTCGTACCGCAGGAGGTAGAACAGGTCGAACGTGCAAGGCAGTTTTTTGAACCGGGCGTAGGCGCCCATGGCGTCGAAGTCGAAGTGCCGGTTGTCCCACCGGATCTGCTCGCGGATGACCCGCTGGCCGAAGAACAGGTCCACCTGCACCGGCTCGGTGTCGATGTACATCTTGGCGGCGTCCCACCAGAACCCGCCGATGTTCCCCCAGTTGGCCGGGCCGAGGAACCGCCGGTCGCCGTAGTCGAGGGCCTGGCGACCGACCTTGAAGCCGATCGGCGATCCCCCGATGTGCTTCACCTCCACGTATGCCTTCCGCACGTCGGCCTGATCGAAGAAGGTGCACGTCAGCGGGAAATCCTCGCGCGACATGTCGCTCAGATAGTGGCGCGAGTCCTGAAACATGACATACGCATGCGCGTCTTCGCTCAACCTGTAGTCGAAGCCCAGTTGCGTCCGCATCAGCAGCAGGTCGTCGTGCTCGTCGCGGCCGTAGCCGCGGATGGTGAAGTCGTTGGTGTGCTCGTAGCGCGTCCGGAATTGCCCGTCGATGCTGAGCGTGCCCGGGCCGATCGGCATGTCCTTCAGCGGCGCGTACCAGTCCTGGGGCGGGTCCTTTGCCGGCTCCGGCAGCGTTAGCGTGGCCGCTGCGGCGTCGGCAGGCTTGGCGCCCTCCGTCGGCGCTGCCGCCATCTGAACCGAGGCCGAACCGACCACGACCAGCAGAACGCCAATCCTTGCCATCCATTGTTGTGTTGCCATGCTTGCCCGTTTCTCGCTACGGTTCTGTTGCCTGCCGGCCTCTGTGCCGACAGAAAAACGGAGGTGCGCTCCTGCGTACCTCCCCGGACGACACTCGAGATGTCGCTACAGTCACTTCACGGTATGCCAGGTCCTTTCGGGCTTCCACTGGAACGGCCCCAATTCGGGTTTCACGCGCACGGCGACCTTGCCGCTGAACCCGTCCGGCACTCGCCATGAGTGCCTGCAGGTCCCGCCTCAGCCATACTCGAACTTGTCGGTGTGGATCACTTTCTCGTTCTCGTCAATGATCTCGAGCGTCGGCGCCGGCAGCCTCTTGTTGTTCTTCGTGACGCCGGGGGCGTACTTCTCGCCCGCCTGGCCGACCAGCGAGAGGCCGATCGACACGTTCCTGCCGTTCTGGCGCGCATCCGTCCTGGCCACCAGGGGCGGACCGAGGTCAATGACACACGTCTTGCCGGCCTCGATCCGGAGTTGGCTGAGTTTGTCGGTTCCGCCGGACCGTCTCAGCGTCCACTTGGCGCCGTCGGCGTCGGTCCGGTTCAGGCTGACCATGACGGGCATGTACTTGCCGGCCGGCAGCCGAACCTTGCCGCCGCCCTGGATGTGCTGGAAGCCGAAGTCCGAGAACGCCATGATCTCAACGTCCGACGCCCCCAGGTCGAGCGTGCCGAACCCGGGGTCGGCCTTCGCCAGTTGAATCGTGGACCCGTCGGCCGCCACGGCGACCGTGTAGTAAGCGTCTGCGACCTTGAGCCCCTTGGCCAGCGGCATCCATTCCATCGGCTTGCCGTCAAGGCGCGGCGGCGCGAACTGGCCGTCGCCGTTCAGATCAATGGCCAGACCGTCGATGTCCCGAGAGAACGACTCCTTACCCTCCATCGTGTCGCTGTAGCGTCCGTTAAGGTTGGAGTCGATGACGACCACGTTGTAGGCCTTGCCCGCCAGCGTGACCTTTCCCGTCGGGCACCCGGCGATGCGCATCCTCACGAACCGGGGCCTGGGGGGCTTCGCGCGGTCCATATAGGCCTGGAGAGCGACCTTCACGGGCGTGCCCTGTGACGTGGCGAGTTCGACCGTCCCGAACTCCACCTGGGGACCTTTAGCCTTGCCGGCAAGCGGCTTCTCGTCCGAGAGGTCGTTGTCGCCGTCGATGTCCACGTAGAGTTTGGGCGAGTCACCGCCTACGACGGCCGCCCAGACCGATTTCCCGCCGACATTCATCGAACAGCAGGCTGCGTCGTCGGGCACGCCCGTGATACCAGGCGGCTTGGACGGGGTGACGCCGAAGCCCCGCGATGCCATCTGCGTCACGACCTGCAGGGAGCCCTCCGCGTCCTGGTACGTCAGCGGGAACGTGCCCTGGGCGTGCAGTGCACCAGACAGGAGAGACACCGCCACGATTGCGGCCAGCGTCCGCATAATGGTCGCTCCTTCCGAAGGCACGCACTTGTACCATGCCCCGATTAGACGCGCCAAGCGCACAAAAGTTCCCCACGACGTGCAGCCGGCACATGCTTTCGCGAGCGAAAACATGGCACCCGGCGGGCGGACGCGGTAGAATGCCTTGCGATCCAGCCGCCCGTCCAGCGCGGCGCGGCGG
>CAZEBQ010000061.1:5962-15973 GCA_964510295.1 uncultured Anaerolineales bacterium
GAGCGGAGGCGAGCGAGATGGCATCGGCCAAGGACATGCTTCAGAATATCCCCGCCGTGGACCAACTCCTGGGCGACCTGGAGGCCGAGGAGGCGGCCGCGCCCCGGCGCGTCGTTGTGGACGCCGTCCGCGCCGCCGTCGAACGTGCACGCACGGGCCTGCTCGCCGAACCGGAGGAGGACATCGCCGAGGCGGCCCTGCGCGAAGCGATCCTCGCCGACGCCCGCACCCGGATCCGCGCCTGGGTTCAGCCGCATTACCGGAAGGTCATCAACGCGACCGGCATCATCCTGCACACGGCCCTCGGCCGCGCGGTCCTGCCGGAAAGGGCCCAGCGGCAGGTGGCCGAGGAACTTTCGGGGTACTCGCTTCTTCAGGCCGACCCCGAGACCGGCAAACGCTCTCGCCGCGACGCGCGAATTGAGGCGCTCCTGGTGAAACTGACCGGCGCCGAGGCCGCCACCGTCGTCAACAACAACGCCGCCGCCACCATGATCGTCCTGAATACGGTGGCGTGTGGGAAGGAGGTGATCGTCTCGCGGGGGCAGTTGGTGGAGATCGGCGGGTCGTTCCGCCTGCCGGAGGTCATGGCCGCCAGCGGCGCACGGATGGTCGAGGTCGGCACAACCAACAAGACCCACCCGCGCGATTACGAGAACGCCGTCACCGAGAACACGGCCGCCATCCTTCGCGTGCATCCGAGCAACTACAAGATTTACGGCTTCTCGTCGGAGGTGCCGCTCTCGGACCTGGCGGAGATCGCGCATTCGCGCGGCCTGGTTCTCATCGACGACCTCGGCGCCGGCCCACTGATCGACCTGTCGGCCTACGGGCTGCCGAAGGAGCCGACGCTGCAGGAGTCGGTGCAGGCGGGAGCCGACCTCATCACGTCCAGCGCCGACAAACTCATCGGCGCCTCGCAGGGCGGCATCATCCTCGGCCGGAAACCGTGGATCGATGCCATCCGCACCAGTCCCCTCGCGCGAATCGTCCGGGTGGGCAAACTGACCCTGGCGGTCCTTGAGGCCACGCTCACGCTGTTCCTCGACGAAGAGACGGCCATCCGAGAGATGCCCACGATGCGGATGCTTTTGCGCGGCGCCGACGACATCGCCGAGCAGGCCCAGCGCATCGCGCAGGCGCTCGGCAAACGGACGCAGGCGGCCGCGTTCACGGCCGTCGACGGCTTCTCGCAATTGGGCAGCGGGTCGCTGCCCACGCACGACGTCCCGACGCGCCTCGTGGCCGTCGCGCCCAAGACGATCAGCCCCGACGACCTGGCCCGGCGCCTGCGTCTGGGTACGCCGGGCGTCTTTACGCGAATCCACGAGGACCGCGTCCTCATCGATCCGCGAACCCTCCAGGACGGCGAGGAACAACCGCTTGTGGACGCGGTAGCGGCGGCGCTCGGCGGCGTAACCGTTTAGAGGCTGTTTCAGATCCCCTCTCCCCTGGCGGGAGAGGGTAGGGTGAGGGGGGATAAGCGGGCTTATTCAGGGCATCTCACCCTCACCCCATCCCTCTCCCATCAAGGGAGAGGGAGTTTTGAAACAGCCTCTAAACGGCGAGGTCGGCGCGGCAAGAGGATAGGGCACAAGACCATGCCAAGCCAACACGTCAACATCACCCTCGGCACGGCCGGCCACGTGGACCACGGCAAGACCGCGCTCGTGAAGATGCTGACCGGCTGCGATACGGACCGGCTCAAGACCGAGAAGCAGCGCGGCCTGACGATCGAACTCGGCTTTGCCCCCTGTCGCATGGCCGACGAGCGAATCGTCGGCATCGTCGACGTGCCCGGCCACGTGGACTTCATCCGGAACATGGTCGCCGGCGCGCACGGCATCGACGTCGTGATCTTCGTCATCGCCGCCGACGACAGCATCATGCCGCAGACCCGCGAGCACCTCGACATCCTCACGCTCATGGGTTGCCGGGGGGGGCTCGTGGCGCTGACGAAGATCGACTTGGTGGACGAGGAACTGCGCCGGATCGTGCTGGCGGACGTGCGGGGGTTCCTGGGCGGCACGTTTCTGGAGTCGGCACCGATCTGCCCCATCTCCAACGTGACCGGCGAGGGGTATGATGGCCTCTTCAAAGCGCTGAACCATGTGGTCGGGGCCTGCCGCCCGCACGAGGTCACCGGCCTGTTCCGCGTGTGGGCCGAGCGGGTCTTTTCGCTCCGCGGCATCGGGACGGTGGTCTCGGGCATTGCGACGAGCGGCGAGGTCCGCATCGGCGATCGGCTGCACCTCGTGCCCGGCGAGGCGACGGGCCGCGTCCGCGGGCTCCAGGTCTACGGCCAGGACGCCGAGGTCGGCCGGGCCGGCGAGTGCGTAGGCGTCAACCTCTCGGACGTCTCCGCCGGCGCCCTGGACCGCGGAAAGGTCCTGGCCCAGGCCGGCGCGTGCGAACCGGTCGCGCTGGTCGAGGCGGACCTGCGGCTGCTGGGCCACGTGCCAGTGCCGCTGAAAGACTACGCCGAGGTCCACCTGCACGTCGGGACGGCCGAGGCGATGGCCCACGTGGCGATCCTCGACGCCGAGCATATCACGCCGGGCGAGACGCGGCCGGTCCAACTTCGCCTGGCCGAACCGCTCGGCATGGCTGCCGGCGACCGGTTCGTCGTCCGGGCGGCGGTGGCCGGATTCGGCGGAGGAGGAGTGACGACCCTCGGCGGGGGCCGGGTCCTGGGGACCAGCAACATTCGCCTCCGGCGCAACCGTCCCTGGACGCTCCGGATGCTGGCCGCCCGACGCGACGCCATCGACTCGCCCGCCGCCTGGTGCGAGGCCCTCCTGAAGGAGTCCGGCGAGGCCCTGTCGGCGGCCGACCTGGCCCGCCGGGCGCAGATGCCCCGCCCGCGCGTGGACGAGTTGCTCAAGACGCTGCGCGACCAGGGGACCGTTCTCGATACGGGCGCCGCCGTCGTGCACCGCGACGTCATCCGCGACGCGGTCGCAAGGATCACTGAGCGCCTCGATGCGTTTCACGATGCCAACCCGATGCGGCTGGGCATGGATGCCGCCGACCTGTCGCGGGAGGTGGACGGAGGCCGCGGCGTCGTCGGTCCGGCGCTGGATGGATTGATCGCCGACGGGAAGGTCGAGCGGCACGAGTCGGTGGTATCGCTTGCCGGGCGAGGTGCCCGGGTTTCGGCGGAGGACGCCCGTCTCCGCGAGCAGGTGGCCTCGGCGCTGCGCGACGCCGGGCTTACGCCTCCCCCGCCGGAGGCGATCGCCGCGTCGCTCTCTGCCGACGCCGACCGCGTGGCCGCGCTCGTCCGGCTGCTCGGTGATGAGGGGACGCTCGTCCGATTGGACGAGAACCTCGCGATGCACCGCGACGCTGTGGAGAAGGCCAGGCAGGTGGCGTTGGGTCTGTTCGCGGCATCGGGCGGTTTCTCGACGGTCGAGTTCCGCGACGCCCTCGGCACGAGCCGCAAGTTTGCCGTGCCGCTCCTGGACTACTTCGACACGGTCCGCCTGACGGTCCGGTCCGGCAGCCGCCGCACGCCGGGTGCCGAGGCGAAGCGGGTGCTGTGAGCCATCGGGTGGCACGGCAGCCCCACCGGGGCGGCCGTGCAGTCTACCGCGTGGTGGTCTTCCCAAGCCACCACGCTTGATGGGGAGAACCTCTCGCGGCGGGCAAGACTGCCCGCCGCGCAACGTGCTACAGGCAAACGTTATCTGCTCGAATCGGCGCCGGCGCGTGCCGCGTGGTTGGGTGATTTCTCGCGGTCGAAGACCGTCGTCAGGCCTATGGCGTCACATCGCGTGCACTGCATGCAGCGTATACAGAGGGGGTCGTCGAGTTGTTTCTCGGGCGCCAAGCCGATCTGGCACGCCGATTTGCAGGCCCCGCATGAGGTGCACATCCGGTCATCGACCTTCAGCCGGACGACCGCCACCCGATTGAACAGGCCGAGCATCGCGCCGAGCGGGCAGAACAGCGTGCACCACGGCCGGTACTTAACGAACATCGCCACCAGGAAAAGGCCCAGGACAACCCACTTGACGGTACTCATGCTGTTCCAAAAACTTTGGCCTTGCGCGGCGTTCTGGACGGCCAGGGGAAGCCCCGCTTCAAGCGCCCCCGCCGGGCACAGGCGGCAGATGAACAGGGGATGGGATTCGCCGAAGAAGTATGGAATGACCAGCACCAACAGAACCAGCACGGCGTAGCGTAAGTAGCCCGCCTGGAGCGGCAGCCGCAACTTCGGCACCGGCACCTTCGCAACCAGATCCTGAAGGAAGCCGAACGGACACACCCAGCCGCAGATAAACCCCCCGACCAACGCCCCCGCGATGAGCAGCGTGCCGAGGGCAATCAACGGCGACACGCCCAGCGCGCTGAAGTTCGCGAGAACGCCGATCGGACACGCGAACGTCGCCAGCGGACAGGCGTAACAGTGGTAAACGGGCCCGCAGAAGGTATGCAGCCGCAGCCCGAACGGGCCCAGCCAGGCCAGTAGAAACGCCGCCTGAACCAAGTGGCGCAGGCGAACAAAGCGGGACGGCTGTCTTCGGAATCTGGGGTTGGCCATGACCTCCATGACCCGTTTCTAATGCACTCAGGTGGGGCAGAACGACGGGGGCGTCTCGCCGAGGACGTACGTCCGCATGAGCCGACCCGACGGCAAACGCTCCAGGCCGCCGATCGTCACCTCGTGAAGGACCTCTCTTTCCGACATCTCCACCCCCGGCTCCGGCCCGTCGGAAAGGTCGATGAGAAGCGGCGGGGCATCTTCCGAAGGTGGCCCGAACAACTCATCCGCCGTAAACCCGACCTCGTCTTCGGGCAGAATCTCGGGCGGGGTCTCGGGGACCTCCTCCTCGGACGTATCCGGCTTGGGCAGGACCGGCACGCTGTGAAAGGCAACGCCGTAACTCAGACAGGCGGCCCCCGCCAAGAGCAGGAGGATCGTCACCGTGGCCCGCCCGCGGGCGAGCGTCCTACGGCCGCGTTTGCCGCAAGCCATCCAACCTGCCCCTTTCCGCCGCGCTCAGGGTGTATGAGGCGGCCAAACATGGCGGAGGCGAATGGGAATCGAACCCACCCGGGACTTGTTCAAGCCCCACACTGGTTTTGAAGACCAGAGGCAGCACCAGCCACCGATCGCCTCCACCCTAGTCCTCGGCTATCTTCCGGACGGCTTCTTTGTAGAACATCATAGTCGGCGAGCCGCCGAAGGCAATAGCCAACCAGGCGGCCTCGTCGATCTCCTCCTCGGAAAAGCCCATCCGGCGGGCCTTCTTGACGTGAATCGCCAGGCACGGTTCGCACTTCGTTAGGACCGACAGCGCGATATTCAGCGCCTGCTTCGTCGCCACGTCGAGGGCGCCCGGTTGGCCCGCCTTGCTCATGAATGTCTTGAAGGCCTGTTCGATGCCGGCCGCACCGCCGGCCGTGACGGCCTTCGGGGTGCCGGCCGGCGTCGGATGCGGCGCGCAGCA
Organism: uncultured Anaerolineales bacterium; assembly: GCA_964510295.1. Classification (GTDB taxonomy): domain Bacteria; phylum Planctomycetota; class Phycisphaerae; order FEN-1346; family FEN-1346; genus JAUVZF01. The sequence continues at coordinate 11,419 of CAZEBQ010000061.1, forward strand.
CACCTCCTCGGCCGCCGGGTCGGCGCAGCACAATCCGTCGGGTTCGATGGACATGACGATTCCCCGACCGGCGGTCTGGGGCTTGGCGGCCGGCATGGTTCGACGCCCGCTTGTCGTCACCGCGACCCGGCCGGTCCCTTTGCCCGTGACGGAGCCGATGACCGTGGCGGCCGCGACGCCGCCAGAGTGCAGCCGCGCGACCAGCGCCTCGGCCTTCGCGGCGGGGACGGCGATCAAGAGGCCGCCGCTCGTCTGCGGGTCGAAGCACACATCGAGCATCGCCTCGGTCAAGCCGTCGTCGGCGTCGGCGCTGGAGGCCGAGGACTCGCGGTTCCGCTCGATGCCGCCCGGAATGACACCCTCGGCCAGGCACTCCAGGACGCCCGCAAACAGCGGCACGTCGTCCCAGACGACCTCGACATCCACACCGCTCGCCCGCGCCATCTCCGCCAGGTGGCCCATCAGGCCAAAGCCGGTCACGTCGGTGCAGGCGTGGGCGTCGAACTCGAACATCTGCTCCGACGCCGTCCGATTCAGTGCGGACATGGACTCGGCGATGGCCTGGGCGGCCCCTTCGGGCGCGCGGCCGATTTGGACGGCAAAGGCCAGGATGCCCGTCCCAATGGGCTTCGTCAGGACAAGGGTGTCGCCCGGCCGCGCGCCGGCGTTCGTGAGGATGCCGCCGCGGTCGATGACGCCGGTGACCGCAAAGCCCGCTTTGATCTCGGCGTCTTTGATGCTATGTCCACCGACGACCGGTACGCCGGCCTCGGCCATCTTGTCGATGCCGCCGCGCAGCATGTCGCGCATGACGTGGTCGGCCACCTCGCGAATCGGAAAGCCGACGATCGACAGGGCGGTCAGCGGACGACCGCCCATGGCGTACACGTCGCTCAGCGAGTTGGCGGCGGCAATCTGGCCGAACACATAGGCATCGTCCACCGACGGGCTGAAGACATCCACCGTCTGCACGAGGCACACGTCACCATCAAGGGCGTAAACGCCCGCGTCGTCGCCGGCGGCGGAACCGACGAGCACCCTCGGATCGTCGATGTCCGGCAGATCCGCCAGGACGCGTTTCAGCGATGCCTGGTCGATCTTGGACGCGCAGCCGGCCTTCTCGACGAGGGCGGTGAGCCGCACCGGCCCGGTCGGGGCCGCCAACGTCTCGCCCGCGCACAGGCAGACGTTCTTTGCCTTGAACAGGTCGCAGGGGCAGCCCTTCTTCGGATCGCAAATGCAGTGGCCCAGCCGTATCGACCGCAGCATGACGCGCTTGCGTTTCTCACGATCGATCATGCTGTGATCTCCACGGAGTGCGGGGGATTCCTTGCGCATCGTATGGACGGCTTCGGCCCGACCGGGCCGGTGCGGCCCGCACCGGGCCCGGGGCTCTCAGAGCCGGGCGATGAGTGCGCCGGCGTCGGGCCCCCGGGTCTGGTCGTAGATGGCCTTGACCGTAAAGACTACTACACCTTTGAAGGTTTTAGGCGGTTTCTTTTTGGCAAGTTCGGCTTGGGCCATGTCGTATGCCGCCCCGCCGGTCTCGTAGGAAGCCGTGCCGACGAGTTTATAGGCCTTGTCGCCCGTTTCGTCATAGGCGCTCAGGCATACCTTGCCCGTGGCCTGGACGTTGGCCCGTGTGGTCTTCATGAGCATATCGCCGACGACGAGTGTTTTCTCGTCGGCCCACCAGGCCTGGAGCATCGGCGCGACGTTGGGGACACCGTCGGCGTCGGCCGTGGCCAGCCAAAAAAGGTTCCCGCCGGCAAACAGCGCCTTGACCTCGTGTGGGATCACTCGGCTCCTCCTTATGCCGGGCGTGCGGCCATTCCGCTTCCCCGATTGAGCAAAGAAGGCGGGGAAGCCCGAATCGCTTCCCCGCCGATGACTGCGCCGCCGTTGGACTTACTCGAGCGTGAACTTCGTCTCTTCGTACGTCCATTTGAACGGCCCGAGGTTGGGCAGAACCTTAATCGTGTACGTGCCTTTGGCTCCGGGTGGTACTCGCCATGAGTACCGGCAGGTCCCACCTCACCCGTATTCGAAGGCGCTGCTGACGATGGGCTTTCCGCTTTCACCCACGATCTGGATCTTGGGGCTGGGGGCTCGTATGCGGCCCATGTAAACGACGCTTCGGTAGTTCTCTCCGGCCTTCCCGATATACTGGAGGCCGATCGAGACGGTCGTGGTCGGACCCTTCTTGGAGATGCTCACAGGCGTCTTGACCGTCAGGGGCTCGCCGCCTTCGACCGTCGTGGTCTCGCCGCCGGCCACTTCGACATTGGTAAGTTTGCCGAGCGGTGTGGTGCCGTCGATCCGCCAGATGACGGGTTTCCCCTTGTAGATGCCCTTGGCGTGCAGTTTGAGGCTCTTGACTTTGTACTCGCCCGCCGGCAGCGGTACCTCTCGGTTGGGCGGGATCGGAGCCGTGCGGCCACGAACCTCGATCCCGACGACCATCCCGAGTGTGGCCACCTTGACCTTGCCGGTGCTGGCGGCGTAGGCCGCTACGGCGCCACCGACGAGCACGAGAACTCCAGCCGCAATCAGACATTTTCTCATCGGCCTGGCTCCTACCTCGGCTGCGTGCAGACGCGAAGTGAAGAACATCCGGCAGAAACCGGACGCTCCACACCCGCGTGCCCAGGAACATTCTACCCGATCCTGTGTTCCTGTCAAGCACTTTCCGGAAGCGGTGCTCTCGCCTCTCGCTCTCCTATGAGTTCTTCGACACACGGGCGGCCGGAAAGTTCCCGAAAAACCCGGCCGGCACTTTTGCCCGCCTTGCGGCGAAGCGCCGGACTGCTGGAGGTGAATGACATCGAGGAGATGTTCGCCCAACTGGCGCCCTATACCGCACGGAGGGCGCAGGGGGTTCTCGCAGTCGCTGAAGGTCGGCCAATAGTACTACAACGCCAAGTTGCCCGGCGGGTCTCCGCACCCGCCGCGTCGATCCGCCAACCGCGCACGAGTCTATCCCGTGCGGCCAGACTCCCGGGCGTACCGGGCATTGGCGCGGATCTCGTCGAAGAACCGCGGGTACATTCCGACGATGACGCCGTCGGTTGGCTTGATGTGCTGGAAGGCGAAGCGGAATGCTTCCCTGACCGTTCGCTGGTCGGCGCACTTGCGTCCGGCGGCGAGGATCTTGAAGCCGAGGCAGGGCTGTTTCACTTGGCGGATAACCGCTGTCATGGCCTGTGGATCTGCCGCGTAGAACGGGTAGCCGAGGTAAAGCATTTTCGAAGGCGCGGTCTTCTTCCGCGTGAGGAAGTAGAAGCAGGTCATGAACAGGTCCACTTTCCAACCTTCGTCGGCGATCCGCTTGATGCAGTCAGGATTGTGGGCGGACACGCCGGCCGGCACGCCCCGGTCGTGGGCCTCTTTGACGTAATCGTGCACGTCCTGGCTCTTTCCTTGAGCGAAGAGCCTGTCGGTCACGCCGCCGTGGTGGACCATGGCGATCGGCTGCGTGCTCTCGATCATTTTGCGGATGCCGGATCGCCCGGAGTGGAGGCAGATGAAGTGCATCTTCGATCCACGCTCGCGCGCGGTCCGCAGCACCTCGACCGTCTTGTCCGAAGAGGAGAACTGATGCGCGTTGATCCCCTCGCGTTCGCAGCGGAGCAGAAACTCCACGGTTCGCTCGACGGTGAAGTACTCCTTCATGTGGCGGTCCATGTGGTGCCCGAGATAGGAACCGCCGCCGATGGGATTCCAGCCCGCTATCAGACGCGTCACGCGGTGTTTGCCGAGCGCGATGGTCGGCAGCGGCGCAGGCGCTGCGGCAGCCCGCTCACCGGCCGCCGATTGGCCTGCCCAGGCCAGCCCCGACGCGGCCGCAGCCGCAGACAACTGCGACAGAAACTGCCTTCGGCCGGTCGTGCTGGTGCGGCACGGTTTTGCGGCCATCGTGCAATCCTCCACAGGGCGAGCCCGCCGGCTCAAGCGGCGTGCCGCAGGCGACCTCGCGTTGCCGTCACACTCACCATACCGCATCCGACCGGCCGGGGGAAGGGCGACCTGGCGAGCGAGAGCGTTGCGCCGCGCGGGTGAGGACCTCTCCGGCCGGCGTTGGCCGGCGCAGGTTGACATCCAGCCCTGCGGCTGGTATCAGGACGGCGTGGCACGTCACCGTCAAGCGGGCGGAAAGGAACTGACAGTATGGTGTTCATGAGCCTGTTGCACGAACCGCGCGGCGGCCTTCCCAGGCCGCCGCGATCCGTCCTGCATCGAGCGTGGTGGCCTGGGAAGGCCACCACGCGGAAGCGGGGGCGAATTGTGCAACGGGCTCCGTGCAGGGTCCTACGACGTGCATCGGGTGTCGCGGCTGTGTTGGCGTGCGTTGGTGTGATTTCGTTGCACGCGGTCCCCGCCTCGGCAGTGGAGCCGTTTACGCGCATCTATGACGCCCCGGCAGAGGCAGCCGCCGCGCTCTCACAGAAGGCGCTGGCGCAGAAGAGCGGGTGGCTGCCCGTTGAAGAAGGTGATACGGCCCATCGCTTCAAAGGGTGCGCGGTGTTCCTGAACGACAAGATCGTGGCCGTGCTGC
>CAZEBQ010000062.1:0-1118 GCA_964510295.1 uncultured Anaerolineales bacterium
GCTTCGCCGCTGCCGTGCCACCCTCTTGGTGGCGCGTGGGACGCTAAACACGTACAAGCGTGACCATGCCACCCGGCCTGGGCCTACGTGCGCCAGCGGTCGCGTTCGACGAACTCGCCGAGCATGAACTGTTTGACCTCGGGGTCGGCGCCGATGGCTTCGTGGTCGCCGTAGTCGCCGAGGATGAGCCCACCGTCGGCGGTGCCCCAGGCGTCCATCAGGTGCACGGCCTCGGCGGTGATTTCATCGCGGTTGCCCGCGGGCAGGGTCTTCTGGATGTCGCAGAGGGTCTCGAAACAGATGCGTCCGGCGAACGCGCGGCCGATCTCGTCGATGCCGTTGGTTCGCGGCTGCTGCATGTTGATGACGTCGCAGCCGGCCTCAATCAGTCCGGGCAGGTACCGGTTGATCTTGCCGCACGAGTGCATCCACACGTGCCAGCCGCAGTCGTGAATCGCCGCGAACAGCCGCTGGTACCGCGGGAAGAAGAACCGCCGCCACAGGTCCGGCGAGATGTGAACGTCGCGCTCGGTGCCCCAGTCCTCGGTGAACGAGAAGCCCTGGATCCGCGAGCCGCCGAGGCGGTGCATGTTCCGCACGACGGCCAGGTCGAACTCCAGGATGCGGTCGGCCAGTTCGTGGATCTCCGGCCCGTCGTCCATCATGCCGACCAGGCAGTTCTCGAAGCCGTAGAGGCTGTGCATCCGTTCCCACAGGATCATGAAGATGCTCGTCATGACGTACTTGTCGCGCCGCGCCGGGTCGGCCTCGAGGTCGGCCAGGCGCTGGGGCACGTTGGCGTAACGGCGGGGATCGTCGCCGTCGGGCCAGGGAAAATCGTCGAGACGCGACAGGTCTTCGAGCGGGTGGCCCTTGACCTGGCCCATATTCCTGGCGTCGGTGTGGCCCCAGCGGCAGAGCCACTGGTCGGTGTTCTCGTCGCCCTCGGCCTCGGGCGGCTTGACGGGGTCGTGAGCGACGCCGACCACGTCGCTCGCCTCGCCGTAGCCGTTGACGGGCAGCCGCGGCGGGCGACGGAACTCGACGGCCCGTGTTACGATCTCGCGCGGTGTCATGAAACGCCACTCCTCGACATCACGCCACGCCCGATCGGGGTG
>CAZEBQ010000062.1:1218-3236 GCA_964510295.1 uncultured Anaerolineales bacterium
GCCCTCATGCCCATGGTACCGTATCCGACGCGAGGCGGGAAGCCTAATGCGACGACGCTACGTCGCGCGGCGGGTCGGGGGCCGCCGGCGGCAGACGACGGTACCACGTGACGTACAACGTCGCGGCCGCCAGCGCCGCCGCACCGAAACAGAGCAGCGCGGTCACGTGCCAGTGACCGACCAGGTACATCGGGAACAGGTACATGCCGGAGATCGCAACGATGCCGAGCCCGGTGTTGAGCACGGCAAAGGGGATGCTCTCGGAGGGGGCGGCGGCCTCGTCGACCGTCAGGTTGGCACGAGCCCGCACCGCGCCCCACGCCCCGAACGGACGCACCGTCCGGTAGAACGAGGTGAGCACGTCCCTCGAGACGGGCCGCGTCAGCAGTGCAACCACCACCGCCGCCAGCAGCGACCCGCCGACGATCGGCGGGAACGTCTCCTGCATCGGCGCGTCGGGTTTCAGCAGCACCACAAGCGACAACAGGATCCCGCCCACGGTGCCGGCGGCGTACCCCCATCCGTTGAAGCGCCACCAGTACCACCTGAGGACGTTCGGGACGATCATGCCGGCCCCCAACGCCATCATCAGCCAGTTCCATATCTGGGCGATGGACTTGGCCTGGAACCCCACCGCGATACCCACCACGACCATCAGGACCGTGGCCACGTAACTCGACCGGACCAGGTGCCTCTGGCCCGCATGCGGCACGAGCGGCTGGTAGAGGTCTCTCACGAGGTACGACGCCCCGCCGTTGACGGTGGAACTGAACGTCGACATGAACGCCGCCAGCAGCCCCGCCAGGATAAACCCCCGGACGCCCGCCGGCACGAACTGCGGGTTGTTCAGAACGACCGGCATGGCCCGCTCGGGATCGTCGATGCCGGCGATGCCGGTCAGGGCCAGCAGGACGATGCCCATGGCCATGCCCCACCGCACGACCATGAAGACGTTCCAGGCCGCGCCGATCTTGGCGGCGTCACGCGGGTCACGGGCCGCCAGAAACCGCTGAAAATCGTACGTCTGGCCCGGCCCACCGGCGTTCAGGAGCAGCCCCTTGACCACCCAGAGGATCACGAGCAGGCCGAACATCTCGTACTGGGCATTCGCGGTGCCGGCCAACCCCTCCAGCCGCCACACCGGGGCGAGCGATTCCCAACCGCCGGGCAACGTCTCCGCCAACACCTCCGGCGTAACGTGCACGTACGCGATGGCCCCGATGACGAGGCTGGCGACCGTCAGGATGATCGTCTGGATCACGTCCGTCACGACCACGCTGTACAGGCCGCCCAACAGGACGTAGAGCGTGGTCGTGCCGATGATGAGAAGGGCGCACACGTTCGGCGGCAGGTTCAGGTAGACGGCTGCGAACTTGCCGATGCCCTGGAAGGCGTAGCCGATCATCCCGACGAGCGTCACGAGCGACAGAAGCGCCGCCGCCAGACGGGCCACCACCCCGCCCGTGCCCGTGCCGAACCGCGTGAGCATCCACTCGGCCCCGGTCATGACGCCCGACCGGCGCGTCCACTTGCCCATGTAGGCCAGGCAGAAGGCCCCCATCATGCAGCCCCACATCCAGTGAATCCACATGGACCGCATGCCCAGGACGAACAGCATCGAGACGATCCACATCGTGCCGGTGATGTCGAAGTTCGACACCGAGCCCGACATGGCCAGCCCGAGCCAGTGGAGGCGCTTCCCGCCCAGGAAGTACGCTTCCAGGTTCCTCGCCGCCCGCCTCCGGTACCAGAACCCCAGGCCGATGACGATGACAAAGTACAGGCCGACGATCGCGTAATCGATGGGTGCCATGCACGGGTCCTTCGTGCGATCTGTGCCAACCGCCGGTCGCCACTCGCCGTGGCGAGCGCTCCGATCCTTGCGCGGCGGGTCTCCGTACCCGCCGCGTCAAAGGCTCGCCAGCGTGCCACCGCGTGGTGGCCTTCCAAGGCCACCACGCTTCATAGACGCCCTCTCGCGGCGGCCTGGGAAGGCCGCCGCGCGGTTTCAGCGTTCC
>CAZEBQ010000062.1:3336-15830 GCA_964510295.1 uncultured Anaerolineales bacterium
CATAGACGCCCTCTCGCGGCGGCCTGGGAAGGCCGCCGCGCGGTTTCAGCGTTCCCCACCGCGCGGCGGGTCTCCGTACCCGCCGCGCAAGACGTCACGGTGCTACTTGCCACCGCGCGGCGGGTCTCCGTACCCGCCGCGTCAAAGGCTCGCCAGCGTGCCACCGCGTGGTGGCCTTCCAAGGCCACCACGCTTCATAGACGCCCTCTCGCGGCGGCCTGGGAAGGCCGCCGCGCGGTTTCAGCGTTCCCCACCGCGCGGCGGGTCTCCGTACCCGCCGCGCAAGACGTCACGGTGCTACTTGCCACCGCGCGGCGGGTCTCCGTACCCGCCGCGTCAAAGGCTCGCCAGCGTGCCACCGCGTGGTGGCCTTCCAAGGCCACCACGCTTCATAGACGCCCTCTCGCGGCGGCCTGGGAAGGCCGCCGCGCGGTTTCAGCGTTCCTGACGCCCTCCCGCGGCGGGTACGGAGACCCGCCGCGCAAAGAGACCGACCATGCCACCTGCTACTCGGCCGTCTTCGGCAGCGTCGCCCGGAGGGTCACGATCTCCGAGGGCACCATCTCGATGGGGCCGGTCAGGTCTTGGCCGCGCTTCTCGTCCAGGCTGCTGAGGCAGACGCCGGCCGGCGCCGGGTCGGTCCAGTCAAGCGAGACCTTCTGCGGCCTTACCGAGACGTTGAACAGGCGGACGATCCACGCCTTCCCGTCCGAACTCGGCTTGAAGGCCGTCACCAGCACGCCCGACGGCTCCACCCGCAGCCGCGACCCGACGACCGGGGCGCCGGAGACCGCCGGCACGGCCACGAGCGGCCGGCTCCGCTCGACGCCGAAACGCTGGGCCGACGCCGCGTCGTAGCCGCGACCGTGCGGCCGGATGGCGTATCGGAACACCGTCGGCCCGGCCTGGTCGGCCTTGTAGTTGGTCTCCCAGTAGTTGTTCATGACGTAGGAGTACAGCGTCTGCGACGGCTCGATCGTCTTGAGCCACCCGACACGGGTCGCATCGACGGTAATGCGGCCGACCTCGACGAGGGGGGCTTCAACCGTCGCCCACGTGACGCCGAACTCCTCGTTCGATACATCCGTCCACCGCTGCACGGTAAAGTAGTTCTTGCAGGCGCCGGGCAACTGGTCGGTCTCCGGCCGCACGACCGCCCACGGCACGTCCATCCGCATGACGCCCTCCGGCACCTTGAACGGGAAGGCGAAGTGGACCGACTCCTGGCTGCGGACCTGCTCCTTGTCCACGACGTTCGTGATGTCCACGCGCCCGAGGCCGGCTACGACGCGGATCTCGCGCGTCAGTTTGTGGCAGCCGGGCGCCTCGCCCTCGACCACCAGCGACGCCACCAGCGGCCCGCGCTCCTTCACGGTAATCGTGACCGGCCCGTTTCGTTTCGGATCCTTCGGGTCGCGGCCGGCGACGTAGAGGTAATCGTTCAGTCCGAGACCGCCCGAGCGGTCCACGAGGTCGGATGCGATCCCCTTGGCCCGGAGGCTCGCAATGGCGCCGGTCGTTGAGTCGAGCGTCACCGTGAGCGTGCCGTCGGTCAGCGTCGCGCCTTTGGCCGACGCCCCGCCCTCACCGGGCGCCTTGCCCGTCTCGATGCGGAACCGCTTCGCGCCAAAGGCCGGAACGCTTCCGGCCAGGAACGCGAGTTCGCCCGTCGTCAGACGCTGCGAGGGCGCCGCGCGCCCGTCCGGGCCGACGACCACGTCGCCGGCAAGGGCCAAGTCCTTCGCAAGCACGACGAGGTCGGTGCGCGGCCAGGAGGTCGTGTTGTAGACGTCGATGGCGGTCACCTTGCCGCCGCTCGCCTTCGCTCCTTTGCGAAGTGCGAGCGCCGACTCAAGGAGCCTCCGCGACTGGGCGTCGGCATCCAGGGCGAAGGCCTGTTTGATTCTCCACTGGGCCTTGGCGAAGTCGCTGTCGGGTTCGCGGATGCTGTTGTGGGCGCCCCAGGTGTGCTCGTCGTAGAGGAGAACGTTCCGCCAGGCGGCGTAGAATTGGGCGTCGGGATACGTGCGGGGCGAGAACATGGCCCAGAACGTCTCGGCCTCGACCAGCCGCTCGGCGGCCGCTCGCGCCAGGCCCGTCTCGCGGGCCGACGACCCCGCCCCGTCCTCCCAGTACGGCGTGAAGTCGCCGCGCACCTCCGGCAGCGTCTTGGCGTACCGCTTGGCGAAGTCCTGGAACATCTCGCGCGTCGTGGCGATGATGAGTTTCGGATAGGCGTAGCGGGTGTTCCAGTCCTTGATGAAGTCGCACAACTGGAGGCCCGGCCCGGCGTTGTCGCCCAGGCAGTGGCGAATCTGGAGCATGTCGAACGGGTAGTCCGACTCACCCAGCCGCTCCAGGTACTGCATCAACTGCGGACCGCCGCGAAAACCACGCCAGTAACCGGTGCGCGGAATCCACACCAGGATCCGGTGCTTGCCGCACGCCGAAACCCAGTGGAACGGTTTGTCCCCCCACTGCGACAGCGTGTACCCGATGCGGTGGCCGCTGTTGGGTCCGATGGAGATGTACTTGACGCCGCTCTGGGCAAGCACCGGCACGATGCCCCACGTGTAGCCGGGCACGTCGCTGATCATGGCCGAGTCGATGGGCACGTCGTATCGGCGCTTGAGGCGTCGGGCGAAATCGGTCAGCCGCACCAGTTCCTCCGGCCGGCACAGGGCCGTCAGTTCGTTGCCGTAGAGGGCGTCGAGGCCGATGCGGCCGGCCTTGACCGCGTCGATGAAGGCCTTGCGTTTCGCGGGCGTGGCCTGCTTCAGGTAACTGTCGGTCGCCCAGAGAACCTCGACGTTCCACTTGAACCGGGCCCCGTCGGGGTAGGCGGCCGTCTTCTGAGACGCCTCGATGGCCTGCTCGTAGAACCGCCAGTGATCGCGCTCGACCTCGGTCTGCACCTTCGTGTACCCGATGTCGACGTGCGAGTGCGGCAAGAAGTAGACGACCCACTTGCGGACGGGCTTGAGGGCGACCTCGGTGCTGACCAGCGTCTTGCCCCCCGCCTCGGCCGTCACCGTGACGGGTGTCTCGGTCTCGACGGCGTCGACGGCCACCTCCACCACGTTCGGCCCGTGCCGCAGCGTCAGCGTCGTCGGCCTGGCCGACCCCACCCGGACCCGGGCCTCGGTCTCGGGACCCAGGTGCAGCAGCGACACCTGGACGGTCTGCTTGAGCCGGCCGTCGCGCTTGACGAGCACCGGGTCGGCGCGGACCGAGCGGGCCATGGTGCCGGCCGGCGGCTGGAGTTTCAGGCCCGGCGGCGCCTCGAACCGGATCGCGTCGTACAGGACCCAACTGCCCGAGAGCGTCGTGACGGCGATCTCGTTCGTGCCGCGCCTCAGACCGTCGGCCGGAACCGTCACGGTGAGGCGGTGCGCCTTGCCCTTCTCCGGTTCGCCGGAGACCGACGCATCGCCTGCGCCGCGCGGCATGCGGTGCTCCGACGCCTTGCCGTTGACGGTGATCCGGAGGCGCGGCGGCATGCGGTTCTGCGTATCCGCCAGGTCGACGACCAGCCGGCACTCGCCCCCCTTCGGCGGGGCCGCCAGGCCGAAGACGATGAGAAACACGTGCTGCCGACTCCCCGCCCAGGCATCCGACGGACCGGGATGGACGTATGGCCAGTCCTTCGCGGCATCGGAAACGCCCACGATGAAGAGCGGGTCCTCGGCGAACCTGGTGTACCCGCCGGGGGCCAGCGCGAACCCGCGCGTGTCGTTGTCGGCCACACCGATCCGCCACAAGGCCTCGGTTTCGCCGCCCGCGCAGAAGCCGGCGGCCGACAGGACGACCGCAGCCGCCACCAGGCACAAGCGCCGCTTGGCCGCTCCCTTAAACCCTACAACGCGACTTCGCCTTTTTGTCCGCCTGGTGGCCTTCCCAGGCCACCAGGAACAGGCATAAACTGCGTTCGCGGCGGCCTGGGAAGGCCGCCGCGCGGAACGCGACCCGCCGCGCACGAAGTGGCGCTGTAGTATGAATTCTGCAAAACCAATCCCACAAAGACGGCGCCCCGGGCTGCTTGCCAGACCGTGCCCCGGCCCAGGGGACACCGATTGCAGGCAATCCGCCGGCCACGGCACGAGCCGTACCCGTGCCAGGGTGACCCCCGCGAATTCCCAACGCTGCGACACGGGTTTTGCCGGACTCAATGGCGTCTCCTTTGCCAGGCAAGCACGCCGACCCGAGGTCGAGACCGGGCCGGTCAGTGGTGACCGGGTGGCGGCGCGTTCTCCGGCGCGCTGCCCCAGGCCTTGTTCGGTTCGGGGCCCATCTCCAGGACCAGCCGCCCGCCGTCGGCCAGGTCCGACTGGTAGAACCACGGCCGATGGAGCGGCCGGCCGTCGAGCGTGGCCGACCGGACGTACACGTTCTGCGGCCCGTTGCCGCGCGCCTCGATGACGAACTGTTTGCCCTTGTAGTACCGCGGGTCGAGGTGAATGGTGACCCGGTCGAACAGGGGCGAGCCGATTTCGTAGATCGGCCGGACGCGGCACCCGCCGTCGGTCTGGAACAGGCCCATCGCGCTCATGACGAACCAGGCGCCGCCCTGGCCCTGGTCCTCGTCGCCGGGCCAGCCGTCGATCGGGTCGTCGCCGTAGTACTGGTTCATGATGGCGCGGGCCCACTTCTGTGTCAGGTACGGCGCACCGGCATAGTTAAACAGGTACGCTACCTGCATGCTGGGCTGGTTGCCGTGGTTGATGGGGAACGCCCCCATGCGGTCGCCGGTGGCGTTGAAGTCGGTCTCGGCGCTCTTGGCGAGCCCTTCGTTGAGGCGGTCCACGAACCGCTCGCGGCCCATGGCCTCCACGAGGCCGCGGACGTTCTGCGGGACGAACCACGTGAACTGCCAGGGGTTGCCCTCGACCCACCCGCCCTTGCCGCTGAAGGGATCGAAGTTCTCCATCCACCGGCCGTCGGGGTAGCGCGGGCGCATGAAGCCGGACGCCTTGTCGAAGAGGTTCCGCCAGGATTCGCCCCGTTTGCCGAACGTCTCGTATGCCGTCTCGTCGCCGAGGGCCTTCGCCATCTGGGCCACGCACCAGTCGTCGTAGGCGTACTCCAGGGTATTGGAGGCGTGCCCCTTGCCCAGCGGGATGTACCCGTGCTGGAGGTAGGGCGCCAGGTGGCGATTGCCGACGTGCCCGCCGCCGGGATGCGGCCGGCCCGGGGTCGTCTGGCAGTGCACCATCGCCCGGAACGCCTTCCCGACGTCCCAGTTGCGGATGCCGTGCTGGTAGGCGGCCACGATGAACGGGATCTCGTGCGAGGCGACCATGATGCTGGAGTATTCGATGCCGGTCGGCCCCTTCGCCAGCCACCCGCCCTTGTCGTAGATCTCCAGCAGCGACCGCACCCACTTGTTCGAGACGTCGGGCGTGGCCAGGTTCCACAGTTGATTGAGGTTCCAGAAGGTATTCCAGAAGGCGTCGCAGCCGTAGACGGGCGAGTCGGCGTCGGGCAGTTGCTGAACCTTCTCGTACATATCGACGTACTTGCCGTTCACGTCGCTCCAGATGGTGCGGGCGCAATAGGCGCGGTACAGGTTCGTGTAGAACTTGACCTTGTCGGTCTCGGCGCCCCCTTCGACCTCGATCCTCGAGAGCAGGTTGCTCCAGACCTTGCGTGCGTGGGCGCGGCAGGCGTCGAAATCCCAGCCGAACGGTTTCATCTCGGCCGCCAGGTTCAGCCGGGCCTGCTCGATACTGACCAGTGAGATGCCCGTCTGAAGCAGCACCGCCTCGCCGGCGGCGGTGGTGAAGTTCAAGGCGGCGCCCACGTCGCCCGCCCCGGCCACCTCCTTCACGTTCGTCTTGACCTCCTCGCCCACCCAGCCGTCCATCGAGGCGAACGGCTTGTTCGTCCGCGCGACGAACTGCAGGACGTACTCCTGGTAGCCGGAGTGCCGGCCGCTCTTCATCTTCGCGTAGCCCTCGATCTCGCGGTCGCTGACGCGCCGGACCGTCGCGTCCAGAACCTGTTTGCCGTACTCGGTGGGCGTCAGCAAATCGATCAGGATGCGGGCCTGGTCGCTCTTCGGGAACGTGTACCGCTGGAAGCCGGCCCGCGTGGTGCACGTGAGTTCTGCCCGGACCTGATAATCGTCGAGCGTGACGGCGTAGTAGCCGGGCACGGCCGTCTCGGTCTCGTGGCGGATGCGCGACCGGTAGCCGGCGTCGGCGTCGTGCTCGGGGCCGGGGTCGGTCACCAGCGGTCCGACGACCGGCATCGTCAGCAGGCCCCCCATCGTCCACGCGTGCACGTGGCTGAAGCCCATGATGTTGGTGATGGTGTACTCGTAGCCGGCCTTCCAGTGATGGCGAGACGGGTCGTGACCCTGGTTGTCCGGGCTCAGTTTGACCATCCCGAACGGCATCGACGGACCGGGGTACAGCATCCAGCGCGAACTGGCCGTCCCGATGAGACAATCGACGTAATCGACGATCTCGCGTTCCCGCGCGGGCGTCTGGGTGAGGGTGCGGCCATCGAGCGTTTTGCCGCCGCGCGCCAGTTCCACCTTCACCTTGCGCGGCGACTCGGCCGGCGGCAGGCGGAGCGTCACCGTCTGGAGGCCAACCTTCCGCGGAACCGTCACGGCCCCGGCGCACTCGGCCCGAACCGGGAGGCCCTTGCCCTCGCCGAGCGCCAGCAGCGTCACCTGCACCTCCTGTGAGAACCGGCCGTCCCGGCGCGAGAGCCACGGGGCGAGGGAAACCGATTCCAGCAAGGCGCCGCCGGCGCGGTCGAGGGCGGCGTCGCCCGGACCCTCGAAGGTCACGGCGTCGTAGACGATCCAACTGAGAGCCGCGTTCGTTATCCGAATCTCGTTGACGCCCGCCTTCAGCGTCTCTGGTGCGATACGGATAGCGAACCGATGCTCCTTGCCGGCCTTCGGGTCGCCCGTGACCGACTTGTCCCCGCCGCCGGGCGGGCACCGGTGGGTATGCCTCGTGCCGTTCACGTCGATGTGCAGCGCCGGCGGCCGCTCGGCGTGCGTGTCCACGAGGTCCACGACCAGGCGGCAGGCCGACGTCGGCCGCCCCGCCAGTCCGAACAGGACCCGGAACGTGTGGGGCCCGCCCCCGGCCCAGCCGTCCGACGGACCGGGATGGACGTACGGCCAGTCCTTCGCCGCGTCGGAAACGCCCACGATGAAGAGCGGGTCCGCGGCGAACCTGGCGTACCCGCCGGGGGCCAGCGCGAACCCGCGCGCGTCGTTGTCGGCCACGCCGATCTGCCACAGCGGTTGGAGACGCTCGGCCTTGGCGGCGAACGCCATCCCGGCGGCGGCAAAGAACGTCAGCACGGCTGCGACTCCGGCAAGCCTTGGCATTCGACGGTTCATGGATGTTTCCTCCACCGACCCGGGCTTCCCCCGTTCGCGCTCCGGCGATGCATTATAGTCTGAACCGCCCGGCTTTCCACAGCCTGGATGGGCGGAAAGGGCGCCACGGCGGTCAGCGCGGCACGAACCACCGCCGGCGTTGCCGAAAAATAATCGCGCCGCACGCCCAAAAAACGGTCTGCCGTGGCTTGACTTCCGGCCCAAAACCCGTATATTATGAATAGCCATCACGTGCGGGGCGTTCCGCACGTACGGAATGGCAGCGGCTGGGAATCCCCCCTTCCGGCCGCTGCTTCTTTTCACCCCCCACCGGCTACTGCCCCCAAAACGCCTCAGAGGCCGCCCGGCACTTGAAAAGGCACGGGGCGTCCGCCATACTGCACCCTGCTTCCTATCCGCGAGCCCGTAGGCCGGGGCGCGCCCCGGCAGCGGTATCGGTGCCGATAGCCATCGCCGGGGCGGCGCGTTGCTCTGTCCCGGCCTACATGCTCAGTACTACAACGCAACTTCCCGCGCGGCGGGTCTCCTGACGTGGTTAGCGCGGGTGGCACGGCAGCGGCGCAGCCGCGGCCGTGGGCACTTGGTGTTCAGCACGGCCGCCCTTCGGGCTGCCGTGCCACCCGGCCTGCGGTGTGGCTGCGCGGTGGCCTGGGAAGGCCACCACGCGGAAGGCATGCTGAGTTGGGCAACAGGCCCAGGAGACCCGCCGCGCAACGGCGAAAATGATCTTTCAAGCGCGGCGGGTCCCCGTTCGGCGGGCTCAGGGCAGGCTCCGACCCACCGCGCGAAATGGTGACGTTTCGTTGTAGTATCAGGAGACTGTGGCCATGCAGGCGACCCGAACCACCCTTGCCGCGCTGCTTCTCGCGACGGCGCTGCTGATTCCCACGACCACCGCCCTCGGCGCTGCCGCCGCGTCCGACGCCGACCCCGACGTCGCGCTCCAGCGAATCGCCGGCTACACCTTCGGTCAGAGCCGCGAGGCGTTGGTCGCCGTCGAGAAACTCACCCTCGCCGCCGCCCGCGACCCGGCGCTTCGCAACAAACTGGCGACCGCCATGACACGGATGCTCTCTTCCGGCGCCGGCGCCGACTGCAAGAAGTTCCTGTGCCGGCAACTGATGCTCCTCGGTACGGCCGAGGAGGTCCCCGCCCTGGCGGCACTGCTCGGCGACAAGGACCTTTCGACGGCCGCCCGCTTCGCCCTGGCGCGCCTCCCCGGCGACGCGCCACTGGCCGCCATGCGCCAGAAGATGGAGAAGGCCCCGCGCGACCTCCTCATCGGCCTCATCAACACGCTTGGCGAGCGCCGTGACGCCAACGCCGTCGGCGCCATCGCCGTGCACCTCGTCGGCGCCGACGCCGTCGTGGCCGGCGCGTGTCTCGACGCGCTCGGCAAGATCGGCGGCCCGGCCGCCGTCAAGGCAATCGCCGCCGCCGAGGGAAAACTCGCCGACGAACTCCGAGCGCCGCTTGCGGGCGCCCTGCTCCGCTGCGGCGAGAGCCTTCTGGCCGACGGCAAGACCGCCGAGGCCGCCGCCATCTACGAGAAACTGTCCCGCCGCGACCGGCCGGAACACGTCCGGACCGCCGCCTTCCCCGGCCTGGTGGCCTGCCGAAAGGACCGCGCCGCCGCGCTCCTGAAAGACGCCCTGACCGGCGGCGACCCCGCCCTCCAGTCGGCCGCCATCCGATGTGCCCGCACCGCCGGCGCCGAGACGCTCACGAGGATCCTCGCCGCCCAACTGCCGAACCTGCCCCCCGCCATCCAGGTCCAGATGCTCGACGCCCTGGCGGCGCGCGGCGACCGGGCGGCACTGCCGGCCGTGATGGCCGCCGCCGGGAGCCAGACACCGGCCGTGCATCTGGCGGCGCTCGCGGCCCTCGGCGGCCTCGGCAACGCCGACACGGCGGCCTACCTGGCGGGCCTCGCCGCCAAGGCCGACGCGCCCGCCCAGCGCGTCGCCCGCACAAGCCTCGCCCGTCTCGAAGGCGCCGACATCGACGCCGCCATGATGCGGTTGATCGGGAAGGGTGAACCGGCCGTCCGCCGCGAAGTCATCATCGCGCTCAAGGCCCGCGGCGACCGAAGCGCCGTACCCGCACTGCTGAAGGCCGCCGAGGACGCCGACCCGACGGTCGCCCGGGAAGCCCTGAAGGCGCTGCGGGACCTGGCCGGCGCGGAGGCCGTGGCGGCCTTGCTGGGAGTCCATGCGAAGCCGGCGTCGGCGGGCGTGCGGCCGGACATCGAAAACGCCCTCGTCACAATCAGCCGCCGCACCGACACGGTCGACCGGGCGGTCGCGACCGTCGCGCGAAGCCTGTCGGACGCCGGCGCGACGCAGCGTGCGTCGCTCGTTCGTGTGCTGGGCCGGCTGGGCGGCGAGGCATCGCTCAAGGCCGTGCGGGCGGCGCTGAAAGACGACAACGCCGAGGTCCGCGACGCCGCCATCGGCGCGCTGGCCGAATGGGCCGACGGATCGGCACTCGACGACCTGCTGGCCGTGGCACGCTCGGCCCGCCAGGTGCGGCCGAGGGTTCTGGCGCTGCGTGGTTTCGCGCGGCTGGCAAGCCAGGCGGCGGATCGCGAGCCCGATGCGCTGGTGCGGATGTTCGCCGACGCGATGGGGCTCGCCGACCGTCCCGACGAGAAGAAGGCGCTGCTGGGCGCCCTCGGCGGCGTCCACTGCGTGGCGGCGATGCAACTGGCCGCCTCCCACCTGGCCGACGCCGCCGTCGCCGACGAGGCCGCCCTGGCAACCGTCCAGGTCGCCGAGGCCATCTGGCGGCACTATCCGAACGAGGCGAAGGCGGCGATGGGGAAGGCCTCCGACGCCGTCAAGACGCCCGACCTGACCGGCCGCGTCACCGCCATCCGCGTCGCCATGTCGAAGCCGGTGAACCTGGCCATCGGCGCCACCGCCACCAGCCCCGACGGCCTCGAAAAAGACGGGCAGGCCGGCGGCGACCAGGCCGCCATCGACGGCAAGCCCGCCACCTACTGGGACGAGGCCAACGGAAAGAAACGCTACATCCTGAACGTCGCGCTCAAGGAACCCGCCGAGGTCTCGGCCATCAGCATCCTCGGGTACCAGCACCACCGTTACGCGCCGAAGGATTTCGAGATCCGCTGCGACGGCAAGACCGTCAAGACCGTCCGCGGCGCCCGGTACGACGCCAACCGGCTGGTCGTCACGTTCCCGGCGGTCCGCTGCAAGACGCTGGAACTGCAGATCACCGGCTGCTACGGCGCCTCGCCGGCCATCCGCGAACTGGAGATTTACCACGTGGACCCGGCACGGAGCAACTGACCAGGAGGAGTGATCATGACGGACAGCAACCTTCGACTGACGCGGCGCGCCCTTCTGAATCGCGCCGCCCTGACGGCGGCGGGGGCTGCGGCCGCGCCGTACGTCATCACGTCCACCGCCCTCGGCGCGGGGACGACGCCGCCCGCGAGCCAGCGCATCGGCATGGGGTCCATCGGCGTCGGCGGACGGGGCAACGGACTCTTGGGCGGATTCCTCGGACTGCCCGACTGCCGCTGCCTGGCCGTGGCCGACCCGTTCAAGTCGCGCCGTGAGCGTACGGCCGAGCGCATCAACAAGCGGTACAACACGACCGACTGCGCGGCGTACGCCGATTTCCGCGACCTCCTGGCCCGCAGCGACATCGACGGCGTCGTGGTTGCCACGCCCGATCACTGGCACGTGCCGGTGGCGCTGCACGCCGTCCGGGCCGGCAAGCACGTCTACGTTGAGAAGCCGCTCGGCCTGGCCGTCCAGTGGGACATTGCACTGCGCGACACGGTCCGACGCTACGGCCGCACCTTCCAGTACGGGACGCAGCAGCGGTCATCGGCCCATCTGCGGCACGCCTGCGAACTGGTGCACAGCGGTCGCATCGGCGAGGTCACCGAGATCGAGGTGCACGCGCCCGGCGGCAGCGTGGGAGGGTCCACCACGCCCATCCCCGTCCCGGACGGGTTCGACTACGACATGTGGCTGGGCCCCGCGCCGTACAGCCCGTACACGAAGGACCGGTGCACGAGCGCGGGCTCGTGGTTCGTGTACGACAACTCGATCGGGTTTCTGGGCGGCTGGGGCGCCCACCCCCTCGACATCGCCGTCTGGGGATGGGACAAGGCGAATCAGGTGCCCGTCGAGATCGAAGGCACCGGCACCATTCCCACCGAAGGGCTCTTCAACACGGTCAAAGACTGGGACGTGCGCGGCCGGTACGCCGGTGGCATGGCGTTCCGATTCATCGGTCCGGGCAAGGACCTGACGAAGTTCGTCGGCACCGAGGGCACGATCTGGGTGGGACGCGGGTACCTGCGCACCGAGCCCGAGTCGCTGAAGGACTCGGTCATCGGGCCGAACGACGTCCACCTCGTCAAAAGTGCCAATCACGGGCAGAGTCTTCTCGACGCCATCAAGACCCGGTCTGATGCCGTCAGCAACATCGACGACGCCGTCCAGTCCGACATCATCAGCCACTTGACCGACATCGCCATCCGCACCGGACGCAGGATTCAGTGGGACTCCAAGGCCGAGACGATCGTCGGCGACGAGCAGGCCGCCCGCATGCTGGCACGCGACATGCGGAGCCCGTGGCGACTGTGAGCCGACGCCCGTAGGCCCGGCAGATGATCCGGGAGAGGAGGGCCGACCCGTGGGCCGCCGCGAGAAGACGAGACGCGCGTTCCTGAAGACCCTTGGCCTGGGCGCGGCCACCGTAGGTGCGGCGTCTCGCGTCTCTGGTGCGGCCGAGCCGCCGGGGCGGCCGAACATCCTCTTCATCATGTCGGACGATCACGCCGCCCCGGCGATCAGCGCGTACGGGTCGTGGCTGGCGGGCACGGCCAAAACGCCCGACATCGACCGTATCGCCCAGGCGGGCATGCGGCTGGACAGTTGCTTCTGCACGAACTCGATCTGCACGCCCAGCCGGGCCACGATCTTCACCGGCAAGTACTCGCACATCAACGGCGTCTACAAGTTCACGGCGCTGGACCAGAGCCAGCCGACGCTGCCGAAGATGATGCAGAAGGCCGGCTACCATACCGGCATTGTGGGCAAGTACCACCTGCACTCCAACCCGCGCGGGTTCGATTACTGGTCGATCC
>CAZEBQ010000063.1:0-15802 GCA_964510295.1 uncultured Anaerolineales bacterium
CCGTCATGCAGGAGGTCCTCGCGAACCTGGAGGTGGCCGTCACCGAGACCGGCGCCGAGGTCACCCACGATCCTCTGCCCACCGTCGTGGCCGACAAGACCCAACTTGGCCGCCTGCTCCAGAACCTCATCGGCAACGCCATCACGTACCACGGCGAGGCGCCGCCCAAGGTCCACGTCTCGGCCGAGCAGGCCGGCGGCGGGTGGCAGTTCGCCATCCGCGACAACGGCATCGGCATCGAACCGCAGTACCACGAACGCATCTTCGCCATCTTCCAGCGCCTGCACGGCCGCGACGAGTACGAGGGCACCGGCATCGGACTGGCCATCGCCAAGAAGATCGTCGAACGCCACAACGGACGCATCTGGATCGAGTCCGAACCGGGTACGGGATCCACCTTCTATTTCACGGTCCCACAAAGGGAGGCAGAAACCGATGACGAGTCAAGCAACCACGCACCAGCCGAGGTCTACGCAAACGCCGGTCAGACCGGCCGAGGTCCTCCTGGTTGAGGACAATCCGGGCGATGCACGCCTCACGCTGGAGGCCCTCAAGGAGGGCAAGGTCCTCAATCGCATCAGCGTCGTCCCGGACGGCGTCGAGGCGATGGCCTTCCTGCGCCGCCAGGGCCCGTACGCCGATGCGCCTCGGCCCAACCTCATCCTCCTCGACCTGAACCTGCCGAAGAAGGACGGCCGCGAGGTCCTCGCCGAGGTCAAGGCCGACCCGGACCTGAAGCGAATTCCCGTCGTCATCCTGACCACCTCGCGGGCCGAAGAGGATATCGCCCGGACCTACGACCTCCATGCGAACTGTTACGTCACCAAGCCGGTGGACCTGGGCAAGTTCCTGGAAGTGGTCCGGTCCATCGAGGACTTCTGGCTGGCCTTTGTTCAACTGCCGCAGGAGTAACCCCCATGAACGGCGGACCCATACGCATTCTTCTGATTGAGGACAACCCCGGCGACGCTCGCCTCATCCGCGGGTCGTTGGTCGAGGCGGCGTCCGACGCCTTCGAAGTGACCTGGGCCGACCGGCTCACGCGCGGCCTCGAACACCTCGTCCCCGGCGACGTCGACGTGGTCCTGCTGGACCTGTCGCTCCCCGACAGTCAGGGTCTCGACACCGTTGCCAAGGTCATCGAGCACGCGCCTTGGGCGCCAATCATCGTCCTGACCGGTCTGGACGACAAGGCGCTGGCCCTGGAGGCCGTCCGCCGCGGCGCCCAGGATTACCTCATCAAGGGGCAGGCCGACGGCGAACTCCTGGCCCGTGCCTCGCGCTACGCCGTCGAACGCAAGGACGTCGAGAGCAAACTGGCCGAGGCCAACGCACGCCTCGAGCAGGCCAACCGGTCCCTCGAAGAACTCGCGACCACCGATGAACTGACCGGCCTCTGGAACCGTCGCCGCTTCCTCGAAATCCTCGCCCAGGAGTGCCGCCGCGCCGCACGCACCGGCGCCGACCTCGCACTGACCATGCTCGACCTGGACCATTTCAAAGTGGTCAACGACACCTACGGCCACGCCTTCGGCGACCGGGTGCTGGCCCGCATCGCCTCCGTCTTGCGCCACGCCGCACGGACCACCGACGTCGTGGCCCGCTACGGCGGTGAGGAGTTCATGATCCTGATGCCCGAGACGTCCGCCCAGGAGGCTGCTCTCGCCGCCGACCGCGTCCGCACCCACTTGGCACACCGGCCGGTCTCCGACCGGACACACGACGTCCCCGTCACCGCCAGCCTCGGCATCAGCGCACTCAAGGAACCGGGCGGCGACCGCCCGGGGCAACTCATCCGCCGGGCCGACGAAGCCCTCTACGCCGCCAAGCGAGCCGGACGCAACTGCATCAAAATCTGGACCGACGCCTGCGCCGCCGTCGCCACCAACTAATCCTACAACGCTACTTCGCCTTCTTGTCCGCCTGGTGGCCTTCCCAGGCCACCAGGAACAGGCATAAACTGCGTTCGCGGCGGCCTGGGAAGGCCGCCGCGCGGAACGCGCGGTGGGTCTCCATTTCGCGCGGTGGGTCGGAGCCTGCCCTGAGCCTGCCGAACGGGGACCCACCGCGCGGGAATCGCCGGTTTTGCCGTTGCGCGGTGGGTGCCGAGACCCACCGCGCAGCAAGAAACTGTAGGGTGGGTGCTTTGCACCCACGCGGGCCTTCATGCGCGCGCACCGTCACGTTGCGGGGGCGCCGCGAATCGTTGCCTCCGCCGGGGCGGGCGGGGGCCAGAGAGGGCAGAACTTGCCCCCAGCGCAGGCGGTTGATAGGGTAGTGCGACCTTGCGGACTCCGGCCAGTGGAGGCACTTTTGAGACGAATCCGCCGAAAGACGGCGGTTCCCGTCGCAGCGGCCGTGGCGTGGGGGCTGATCGCCCCCTCCTGCGCCAACCTGCTCGCGGACGACTGGCCGCAATGGCTCGGACCCGACCACAACGCCGTCACGCCGGAGTCGAGCGGGTACCCGTCCGGTTGGCCGCCCAAGCGGCTGTGGAACAAGAACGTCGGCAAGGGGTGCACCTCGCCGATCCTGGCCGGCGGCCGCCTCTACACCATGGGCTGGAGCGGCAAAGGACAGGGCAACCCCGTCGGCACCGATGCCGTTCTGTGCCTCGACGCCCGAACCGGGACCGAGCACTGGCGGCGAACCTATCCGTGCCGGTACCAGAGCCGCATCCGAACCGGCGACACGAGCGCCTACGGCGGGCCGTCATCCACACCCACCTTCGACCCCGAGACCGGGTACCTGTACACCCTCAGCATCGACGGGCACCTATGCTGCTGGGACACGAAGCGGCGGGGCGCGCCGGTCTGGGCAATGAACTTCCACGAGGCGTACAAGATACCGCAGCGGCCGGACGTGGGGCGAGGCAAGCGCGATTACGGGCACCCGGGGTCGCCGCTGCTCGTGGGCGGCCAGGTGGCCGTGGAGGTGGGCGACGACAGCGGCACCGTCATGGCCTTCGACAAGAAGACGGGCCGACGCGCGTGGAAATCACAGGCCACCGAACTCGGCGGACACACGGGCGGGCCCACGCCGTTCGTCGTGGACGGCGTACCGTGCCTGGCGACGCTGGCGCTGCGGAAACTTATCGTCATGCGGATCGACAACGGCCGCCAGGGCCGCACCGTGGCGGAGTTTCCGTGGACGACCGATTTCGCGAACAACATCGCCACGCCGGCCGCGTGGAAGAACCGCCTGGTCATCTCCTCCGACTACAACGTCAGCCGCATGGCCCTGCTGGAGGTCTCGCTCAATGGGGGCATCCGCCAGAGGTGGAGCGTCCGCGACCACTCGAAGGTGTGCACCCCCGTCATCTACAAGGGCCGCATCTTCACCGTCGACGGCACGCTGAAGTGCCTGGACCTGGCAACGGGCCGGCGCGTCTGGAGCGGCGGCCAGTTCGGGCACGGGTCGGTTCTGGTGACGGCCGGCGACGACCGGCTCATCGTCTTCGGCAAAGGCGCCTTCGCGCTGCTCGATGCGCTCGGAGGCGGGTACCGCGAACTCGCCCGCGTCGACAAACTGTTCAGGGCCATCTGCTACCCGCACGTGACCCTGGCCGGAGGCATCCTCGCCGTCAAGGACCGGGACGGCAACCTGATCTGTTTCGACACGACCTGACGCCGTATAATCGCCGCGAACCTTCTGTCGAAGGAGACCGCATGGAGATTCACATCTTCGTGCTCGGACCGCTCGAGGTGTCGGCCTACGTCGTCACCGAGGGAGGGGAGACGATGATCGTCGATGCCCCCGACGGCGCCGAGCGAATCATCGAGTTCCTGCGCCAGCACGATCTCACGCCGCAACTGCTCGTCAACACCCACGGCCACGCCGACCACATTCACGGCAACGCCCTGCTGAAGGAGACGTGGCCCGAGATGGCCCTGGCCATCGGCGAGGCCGACGCGCCGATGCTCCGGAGCCCGATGCGGAATATGTCGATCCTGATGGGGTCGTGGCTCAAAAGCCCGGAGGCCGACCTGCTCCTGGCCGACGGCGACCGCCTCAGCGTCGGGTCGGCGGTGTTCGAGGTCCTGGCAACGGCGGGCCACTCGCCGGGCGGCATCAGCCTCTACGCGCCCGAAGGCCCCGACGGGCGGCCGGTTGTCTTCTCGGGCGACGCCCTGTTCGCCGGCAGCATCGGACGGACCGACTTCCCCGGCGCCAACCACAACACGCTCATCGAGTCGATCAAGACGCGGCTGCTGACGCTGCCGCCCGAAACGGTCGTCTATCCCGGCCACGGCCCGGCCTCGACGGTTGCAGAGGAGGCGGCGACGAACCCGTGGCTGTGAGGGCCGCTCCCGGCATGGAATGACCCGCCGCTTGCGCGGCGGGCTCGAACAACCACTGCAAGAAGGGCCGCCGGCCCGGTTCCCCACTTGCCGAGCCGACGGCAAAAAAGGCGTCGGAATGCGTGCGGTTACGGCGTGACCGCAACCAACTCATTCGACGCCACGTTTCGCGTAATGACCAGGTTGTCGACGAGGACTTTGGCCCCCCGAACCTGCACGCCCGCCCGGCCGCCCTCCAGCGGCTCGGACTCGGCCTGACCGCTGTCGGTCCAGATGACGTGCCAGCCGAGAGGCTCGTCGAGGTCGCTTCGCCAGATCTTCCCGGCCACGCTCACGCCGGCATCGACCCGCTGGACGCGGACCTTGAGCGTGTACCACCATCCTTCGGCCGGGGGCAGGACGAGGCGGTGCTCGCGCGCGATGAGCGGCGCCCGGTCCGGCCCGCCCGAGGCGTACTGTTTGGCGATCTGCAGGCGCTGGGGCGTCAGTTGGAGCGCGTACCCCGTGCGGTCGGCCCGGCGATAGGCAGCGGCCCCCACGGTGAAGTCGTCGTCGGAGGCCAGCACCTTGACGTCCATGCGGATCGTGTAATCGGCCCATTCGGGCTCGCCGCACACAAACTCCGTGCCCTTGCCCTGGACCAGCGCCTTGCCGCCCGGCACCGCCACGACCTCGAACTCACCGCCCTTGACGCGGACGAGGGCCCAGTTCTTCGGCAGCGTGCCGAGGCTGTAGTTATCGAATTCGACCGAGACCAGCGGTTCCGGTTCCGGGACCTCCGCCATGGCGAGTTCCGTGTGGAACGCCTGTGTCACATAGGTCGCCATCCGGCCGTCGCGCACCCGCTGGAACCGCTCGCCGGCGCCGCGTGCATCGCGCAGTTCGTACCGGTACAGATACCCGGCTGTGAACCAGTAGTGGTCGTTCTCGGTCGCGAGGGTCTCGTAGTGGGCCATCGCGTCGGCCACGTTTTGGGTGCCGAGCGCCACGTCGGCCCGCAGGATGCGAGCCATCGGGCCGTCCGCCCGGTCTTCGGCTTCCGAGAGCACCAGCGCCGCCTCAGCCTGTCGCCCGAGCGACGCCAGGCACCACGCCTTGAGCACGGCCCCCGACCCGTCGCCCGGCAACACCTCCAAGGCGCCCTGGTAGTCCCCGTCGAGCACCCTGTTTCTGGCAGCCGCGAGGGGACGCTCGCGATAGTCGCCCGCCAGCGTGCGCCCGTGGGACGGCGCCTCGGCCTCGGCGCCGGCCAGGACGGTCGAGGCGAGCATCGGCCACGAGGGACGGGCGGCGGCAAGTTCGGCCATGCGGCCCCGGCGCCACGCCTCGCCGAGCAGGAAATCCACGTCCGCGGCCTGGCGGTCCTCGCGCGGCCGCTCGGCGATGTAAGCGACGAGCAGCAGGTCGGCCACCTGCTCGGCCGACGGCTCACGCCGGGCCAGTTCCTCGCTCACGGCCGCACGCGCCACCGGCGCCAGGCGCCGAAGCCGGTCGGCACGGCGGATGCCGTGGGCCGAGCGGACAAGGCGCTTGAGCGCGCCGCGCGGCTGAATCTCCTGCGGAAGGGCCGTCCAGAAACCGACGGCAGCCAACACCAACGCGGCAGCCGCAGCCGCCAGCGGCAACGTCACACGCAGCCAAGGCGTCCGCCCCACACGGGCCGCGATCGAGGTCTTGAGCCGGCGGCCCAGAAGCCCACGGACACGGGCACGCCGGAACACCGACTCCGCGGCATCGGCCGACAGGTCGGCTCGAGTCGTCCCGGCCAACCGTTCGAGCGAGGCGGCGAGGTCTCGGATACCGTCGGCGCTGGTGCGGCAGTCGGGACACTCGGCCAGATGCCGGCTGAGCCGCTGGGCATCCTCGCGCGGGGCGGACCCGCGTTCCAACTCGTACCATTCATGTGCGCAAGGGCATTCCATGGGCTTACACTCCCCCCCAGCCATCGGCCAAGTTGCTTTGCGGTTCCCGCGCCCCGACTCGATTGGGCGCGGCCTCCCATCGTAAAAGACATGCCCCTAGGAGGCCGCCGGCCCTGCTGTCGGCCTCCAACCGTTATACGACCAGGTCGGCGTTTCGTCGGAAGCGAGTCAGATTTTTTCGCCGCTCTTGCGGCGGTAGAACTTCCGCAGGTAGTCCAGGCCGTAATCCATGCGGCTGCGGGCGGTGGATTCGGGGCACCCGACGATGGCGGCAATCTCCCGGTACGACAGTTCCTGCAACGCCCGGAGGACGACCACCTCGCGATAGGTGACGGGCAACTCCTGGAGGGCGCTGACGAGTTGGCGGAGTTCCTCGTGGTCGGCGGCCTCCTGCTCGGCCCCCCCCTGGGCCGGGCCGAGGCGCGACTCCGACAGGCTCTGAAAATCATCCGGCACCACCGCCCGCTTCTTCTTCAGGAAGTCCGTCGCGAGGTTCCGCGAGATGGTGTAGAACCACGTGCTGAACCGCTTCGGGTACTGGTAACGGTCAGCCTTCTGGAGGACCCGCAGAAACGCCTCCTGCGCCAGCGACTCGGCCTCCGACCGCTTGCCGACCAGACGGTACAGGTAACTCGTGATGGGGACCCGATATCGGGCAAACAGGGAGTTAAAGGCGTCTTCATCGCGGCGACGCTGGAGGCGAAGCATCAGGTCTTCGTCGCTCGTCGTGCGGTCATCCATCCAGGCCGCCTCGCGTGCCTTTCGGCGTCCGGGCGCACCAACCTAGACCCCGCTCCCTTACGGTCGCGGCTAGTCCCCTCACTTCGGTCGCTGCTCAGAACCTCACGCTCGCCGGGTCGGGGCCGTTTATCAGAGCCGCGAGCGCGAGCGAGCGGGCGGGCCGCCGGGTAAGTCCGTCTCCGTCTCGCCGACAATCAGGCCGATGCGTACGGCCAACCGCCGCAGATGCTCAGTCACCTGGAGACCGAAACTAAACACGATGGGCGTCAAAATCAACGTGAAAACCGTCGAGGTCAAAAGGCCGCCCACCACCACCGCCCCGAGACCCTGGTACAGTTCGCTGCCGGGACCCGGCCTCAGCACCAGCGGGAGCATGGCCAGGATACTCGTCAAGGTGCTCATGAAGATGGGCCGGATGCGGCTGGAGACGCTCGCGACGATGGCCTCGGTGATGGGCATCGCCTGGTTCTTGTGGAAATTGAGCGCCTGCGCCACCACCAGGATGGCGTTGTTCACGACGATGCCGATCAGGATGACGAACCCGAGCATGGTCAGAACGTCCAGCAGCGGCGGGGGCTGGCCCCAGAAGAGGTTCCAAAACATCACCAGATAGAGCATGCCGTACCCGCCGACGACTGCCAGCGGCACACTCAGAATGATCACGAACGGATGCCAGAACGACTCGAACAGCGCCGCCATCAGCAGGTACGTGATGACCAGAGCCAGGAGCAGGCTCCACCGGAGGGCCTTCCACATGCGGGCCAAGTCGCGCGCCGTGCCGCGCAGGTCCACCACATAGTCCTTCGGGATCGTGCCGTCGGCCTGAAGCGGCTGGAGTATGTTGTTGCGGATGCGTTCGAGAACCTCGCCGAGCGGGGCGTCCGGCTGAACGGTGCAGTCCAGTTTGACGCTCCGCTGCTGCTCGGTGTGCTCGATGATGTTGAGCCCGGCAGCCGGACGGACGGGCGCCAGTTCGCCCAGGGGCACGGATCGTCCTCGCGGCGTCCAGATAGGCACGTCCTGGAGAAGTTCAATGTGTTCGCGGTACCGCGGGGCGCCGCGCAGCGTCAGGTCCAGTTCGTTGCCGCTCGCCTCGCGGAAGTCCGAGACCTTCATGCCGCTGACGATCGCGCCGATGGCAAAGCCGACGTCGGCGGCGGCCAAGCCGACCTCGGCGGTACGTTTCCGGTCGATGGTCGGCCGCAATTCCCAACTGCCGAGTTTGAAACTCGGGGTCATGAACACGATTTCCGGAATGGCCTGCAATGGCGCCGTCAAGTGGTCGGCGATCGTGTAGAGCCGGTCGATGTCGTCGCCGCGGACCGTCACGGTCACCTGCTGCCCCCCCATCATGCCCCGCCGCGAAAACAGGCCGATCTGCTGGGCAAACGCCTGGATGCCCGGAATGGGGTGCTGATAATGCGCCTCGTACATCTCCCTGACCATCTCGGGCACCCCCGGCGGCGGCTTGTTCCCCATGGCCGCGCTGATGTCCACCGCCAGCCGGCGGGCCTTGTCCGCATCCGCGCACTTGGCCCCCAGGAACATCTGCTCGCCCAGGCCGACGACGAAAAACATCTCGACGTTCGGCAGCGCCCGGACGCGACGCTCAATCTCCTTGGCCACGTCCATGTTATGGTCGAGACTCGTCCCCGCCTCCGTGATGATAAAGCCGAGGACGAAGTTGCGGTTCCCGGTGGGCAGGTACGTTACGGGCGTCGCTCTCACAAAGGCCCAGAGGGCGGCGCCGAAAACCGCCAGGATGAGCAGCCCGATGACAATGCGCCGAACGGCGCCCTGCATCAGCCACGACACCAGCGCCGTCACCCGCCTGCGGAAGGCGACGCCGAGCCAGCCGAACATCAGGTAATGGTGTATCCACGCGCCGGCGCCGGACGGCCCGCCCGACCCATCCGTCTCCCGCGACCGGCGCACCTTCAGGATTTTCGCCGAGAGCATCGGAATGACCGTCACCGAAACCACAAGCGAGATGCCCACGCTGAAGGCAACCGCCAGGGCGATGTCGCGGAACAGTTGGCCCGCCTCCTCCTCGATGAAGATGACGGGCACGAAGACCGCCACGGTCGTCAGCGTCGAGGCCAGCACGGCCCCCCATACCTCGCCGGCACCGTCGAGGGCCGCGCGGGGGGCGCTCTTGCCCATCTCGCGGTGCCGGTAGATGTTCTCCAGAACGACGATCGCGTTATCGACGAGCATGCCGATGGCAAACGTCACGCCCGCCAGGCTGATGACGTTCAGCGACCGGCCGAGAACCCACAGAAAGATGAACGCCGAGACGAAACTGATCGGCACCGCAACGAAAACCGTCACAACGGCACGCCAACTCCGCAGGAAAAAGATCAGCACCAGCGCCGCCAGCACCGCTGCCAGAACCACGTCCTCCCGAAGCAGCAGCATCGCCGCGTCGATGTAGGTGGACTCGTTGTAAAGCATCTCCAGTTGCATGTCCTGCCGGGCAAGCAGTTCGGTGTTGAGGTACGTGATGACCTCGTTGAGTTCGCGGATGATGGCGACGACGTTCTTGCCGGTCTTCTTGCGGACGGCGAAGATGATGCCGCTCTTGCCGTCATGGCGGACGAAGTACTCGCGGTCCTTGTAACTGTTCATGTTGACTGTGAGGAGTTCGCCCAGACGCAGGTCCGGCATGCCCGGGCGGCGCAGAACGACGTTCTCGACGTCTTCGGCAGAGCGAAACTCGCCGACCGTGCGAACGAGCCACCGATTCTTCTCTTCATCGATCCGCCCGGCGCGCGTGTTCCGGTTCTCGCGCGCGAGCAGGTTCGCCAGGTCCATCGGCGTCAACCCGTGCGCCGCCAATTGGACCGGGTCGAACGTCGCCTCAACCTGCCGTTCCCGGCCGCCGTACACATCGACGCTGCTGACGCCCGAGATCCGCCTCATGTACGGCTGGAGCACGTCGACCGCGTAATCGCGAAGGTCGTCGGCGCTTAGGCTCTCGCCGGTGCGCAGCAGGATGAAGCAGACGGGGTGCCCTTCCCGCTCGCCAAACGAGATGACCGGCTCATCGGCCTCGTCCGGCAAGTCCTTCACGACGCTCAACTTGTTGATGACATCGACGCCGGCCAGCGTCATGCTGGTACCCCAGTCGAACTCCAGACGGGTATTGGCTTCGTTCTCGCGGCATTCGGAGGTCAGTTCCCGCACGCCCTCGACCGCGTTGAGTTGCTCCTCCAACTTGTCAACGATTTCCTTCTCAATCTCCTGGGGCGCGGCGCCCGGATAACGCACCGACACGTTGATCACCGGCACCTCGACGGTGGGCGTCAGTTCGCGCGGAATCCCCACGATGGCGATGACGCCGAACAGGCTCGCCAGCAAGACCGCCACGATCACCGGCACGGCGTGGCGGACGCAGAACTCGATCAGCCTCATCCGCCCCCTCCCGCCTTCGACCCGAACCCCGCCGACGCCGACCCCTTCTCCTTCGGCGCCGCAAACACCGCCGACCCCGGCGCCAGCAGGTACGTGCCGCGCGTCACCACCAGCATGCCGACCTTCAGCCCTTGACCCTCGACCTCCATGTACCGGCCGTGGCCTCGAACGATGCGCACCGGCACCTGGACGGCGTACTTGACGGGCGGCCCGGCAGCGGCGGGCTTGTCGTCGGCCTGGCCAGGGGGCGGTCTGCCGCCCACCGCGCCCGGCGGCGGCGTGTCGGTCACGGTGTACACCACGTCGCGGCCGCTCTGGCGAATGACCGCCGCCTTCGGCACGAGCAGCGCCTCGTGCTCCTTCCCGACGGGCAGCCATACCCGTGCCAGGAGGCCCGCCGCCAACCGGGGCCGGCCGGCCTCAACCGTATTCGACACGTCCACACGGACGGTGACCGTGTGCGTCCCCGCGACCGACGCCGGAACGATCTGCGAGATCGTCCCGGCAAACTCGCGGTCGGGGCCCAGCGCCTCGAAGATGACCGGCGCCGCCGCACCCTTGCGGAGGCTGCCGTAGTACCGCTCCGGCACGTCCAGTTGCACGCGGACCACCGACAGGTCCACCACCTCCACGACGGCGGCGCCGGGGCTCATCCACTCGCCGACCTCGCACGCCTTCGTGACGACGAACCCGTCGAAGGGCATCGTCACCGTCATCCTGGCCAGCGTGTCTTTCAGTTCCCCGACGGCCGCCGTCTGGGCGGCCACCTGGGCCCGGGCCTGCTCGACGTCCTCGGCGCGGTACCCGCTCTTGGTGAGCGCGAGACCGGCCTCGGCCTCGGCCAGCGTTTCCTTGGCCTGACGATGAGCGGCCTCGGTGACGTCCATCTCGGCCTGGGTGCTGGCGCCGTCGGCCAGGAGTTTCCGGGTCCGCGCGTACTCCTGGGTCCATCGTTCGTATCCGGCGCGGGCGGCCGCCGCGCGGGCCTCGGCCTGGGCGATCTCCTCCTTGCGGTTCCCCGTCTCCTTCTTCTTCAGGTCGGCGGCAGCGGCGGCGAGCAGACCCTGGGCCCGCTTCAACTGCAGTTCGACCGGCAGGCGCCGCATCCGGCAAAGGGGCTGCCCCGCCTTGACGTAGTCACCGGCGTCGGCGAGCATGGCCTCGACGCGGCCGGCCACCTCGGCACTGACGACGCTGCGGCGGCGGGCCTCGGCCATGCCGATCAGTTCGACAGACCGGCGGACAACCCGCTTCTGAGCCGGTTCGACATAGACGCCCACGGGCGGTGCCTGCGCCCCCGCGACAGCGGCCAGGACGAGGGCGGCTGTCAGCGCCCCGGCGCCGGTTCGTATCGATCGCATCACGTCAGGCCTCTCTTCCCCGATTTCCCATGCGGTCGGTTTATTTCCCGACGCAGATTGTTGACAAGCGTAAACCATCGGCGCCGTTATCATACGGCCCGCTCCCTCCCGGGTCAACCGCTTCTCACCGCCGCCCGATGCCGGCGGGAATGGAAGCCCGGTTTGAGGGGCCCGAAAACACCCACTTCGCCTAAACTCCTTCGCCGTTTTGGGCGATACCAGGGATAGGACTGCGGAAAACCCGGCCTGGAGGCTGCCAAAGCAGCATTGCCGGGGCCCACAGTCACCACGCACCCGGCGCACAGACGGGCAAGTCGCGTCTATCCCCCTACTCGAACGCCGCCTAAGGTCTGACCACCAGCAAACATACGTGGGAGGTAGTGGGGATGAGTTTCAGCACTTGCCAGCCTTGCGGTACGGCCCTGTTTGAATCGCTCGAGGAGAGGCTCCTGCTGGCCGTATCGGCCGAAGAACAGTTGTTTGTGTACCTGCTGAACAAGGCCCGTCACGACCCGGCCGCCTACGCCGCCGAGGCGGGTCTGGCCGTCACGCTCGACGGCGTGGCGCCGCAGCAGCCTCTCGCCGTGAGCGCCCCCCTGTTCGACGCCGCCGAGTTCCATGCCGACGAGATGGCCGCCAACGACTACTTCGCCCACCAGAGCGCCGTCACGGCCGACTGGCCGAACAAGATGGCCCGCGACGCCGGCTACACGCTGCCGGCCGCATGGCTCGATGCCGCCAACAACATCGAGTCGATCGACGCCACCCTCGCCGGCACCGCCGACACCCTCGGCCAACTCCTCGAGAACGCCGGCGCCGACCCGCTCGACACCCAGGCCCACCTGCTCGCCGGCGACCTGCTCTTTGAGCCGCACCGCGAGATCGGCGTCGGCCACGCCACCGACGCCGCCAGCGCGCTGGTCGACTACTGGGCCGTCCACACCGCCTACACCGACGGGACCGAACCGTTCCTGACGGGCGTCGTCTTCGACGACCTCAACTTCAACGGCGCCTACGACCTGAACGAGGGCCTCGCCGGCGTCGATGTCACCGACGGCACCGCCACCGTCCAGACCAACGCCCAAGGCGGATGGAGCCTGCCCTACGACGGGTCGCTGGCCATGGTCATCTGCTCGGGCGCTGGCTTCGGCGGTCCGGCGACCGCCTGGCTCAACGCCACCCAGATGAACACCGAGGTCGACTTTGTCTCCGGCCACCCCACCGGCGTCGTCAACTTCGGCGACTTCACCCTGGCGGCCCCCAACGCCCCCACCCGCGTCTCCGCCACCGACGGCACGCACACCGACAAGGTCGCCGTCACCTGGAACGCCGCCGCAGGCGCCACCGCCTACGAAGTCTGGCGTCACACGGCCGACGATTCGGCGGGCGCTGCCCACATCGCCACCGTCGCCGGCACGACCTACGACGACACCACCGCCGCGGCCGGTACCGGCTACCACTACTGGGCCAAGGCCAGGAACGCCGTCGGGACAAGCGGCTTCAGCGCCTCGAACGCCGGCCGGCGCAACGACACACCCACCGTCGGCACGCTCACCGCCAGCGCCGACCCCATTGACCGCGGCGACGCCCTGACGCTCACCGCCGACAACGTGGCCGACTCCGACGGCACCGCCGGATGGGTCCGCTTCTACCACGATACCGACGACAGCGGCACCTTTGACGAGGCCCTCGACACGGCCCTCGGCTGGGGCAGCGTCACGAACGGCACCGCCACCTACGCCGTCTCTACCAGGTCGCTCGGTTACGACCTCAACCGGTTCTTCGCGCGGGCCTACGACAACGACCGCGACATGGGCGCCGCGGCGGCCGCCACCGTCACGGTCACCAACCCCGACCCCGAGGTCCCGACCGCCGTCCTGGCGGCGAACGACCTGACCACGCCGGCCGGCCCCACCCATGAGTTCACCGTCACCTATACCGACAACGTGGCCGTCAACTTCCGGACCATCGGCTCACGCAACGTCCGCGTGACCGGCCCCAACGGTTACGACCAACTCGCCAGGTACTGGGGCATCGACACCCGCTCCAACGGCTCGCCGCGCGTCGTCACCTACCGCATCTACGGTACCGGACGCACCTGGGACTTCACCGACAACGGCACCTACACCGTGACGATGGAGGCCGGCCAGGTCACCGACACGAACGACAACCCGGTGGCGGCGGCGGCACTCGGAACGTTCGACGTGACCATCTCCGACAAGCCCGACCTCGTCGTGGATTTCGCCACCGTCACGCTGCCCGCCACCTGTGTTCCCGGCGACCGGGCCTGGGTCTCCGTCATCGTCACCAACCAGGGCGGCGTGACCGCCGAGGGGACCGTCGTCAACAACCTCCACCTCTCGGCCGACCAGGCCCTCGGCGGCGATACCCTCCTGGCCACCCGGAACACGCGCCTGCGGCTCGCGCCGGGGTTCTCCCAGACCCTTCGGTTCCGCGCCAACCTGCCCGGCGACGCCCTGCCCGCCGACCTCTACATCCTGGCCGACGTCGATGCCACCGACGTCATCACCGAGGAGAGCGAGGCCAACAACCTCGCCGCCACCGCCGGCACCTACGCCGTCGTCTGGCAGTTCGGAGCCGTCGGGGCGCGGACACGCGTCAACCTCACCGTCGAGGACGCCGACGGCACCGACGTGACCTTCAGCCTGCGGGGCAACGGCAACGGCGCCGTCTCGGTCGGCGCGCAAGGGTTGGACGTGGTACTCACGGGAACCGACAACCGGTCCTGGGCCAACGCCAACCCGGCGCGTGGCGGCGGGGGCAACGCCGAGGCCGACCTCGGAGACCTCACCGTCGGCGACCCCCTCGAACCGCTCGACGAGACCTCGCTCGCCGGGTTCTACGGCAGGCAGGCCAACCTCGCCGGAGACGTCACCGTCACCGGCGGCCTGACCACGCTTTACCTCGACGACGTGACCGGCGACGGCACACTCACCGTCTCCGCCTGGCCCGATGCACGCGCATCCCTCAGCATCCGCCTCGACAGGGTCCAGGACTTCTCCATCGACTCCGCCATGCCGATCCGGTACCTCTCGGCCACCGACTGGCTCGACACCGGCGGCGCCGACGACACCGTGACCGCCCCGACGCTCCGGTACTACTCGGTGCGCGGCAACCGGCGAGACGGCATCCAGGGCGACTCCCAGGTCAACCTGACCTTGACCGACGCCGCCGCCACCCAGACCCTCGGCACGGTCTACATCGCCGGGTGGCTCGACGGCGCCGAGATACGGTCGGCCGGCAACACCGGCAACTTGACCTTCGGGGGCCTCCGCAACGCCCTCGCCTTTGCGGGCATCGACGCCGGCGTCGACCACCTGCCGGACGCCCTTGGCGACTTCGACCTCCTCGCCACCATCCGCGGCGTTTACGTCAGGGGGGTCACCGGCGAGGCCAACTCCTGGATCAACAGCAGCGTTGCCGCCGCAACCGTCAGTTCGGTCCGCGCGAACGACATCCTGTACGCCAACGGCGGCACCCCCCACGGCGTCGCGACTCAAGACCTCAGACGCCTCTACTACTACGACGACACCCTCCGGTACGCGTGGCCGAACCGCGACCCCGCCGAGGTCAACGGCCCCCTGCCGCGCCAGGACTTCACGGTGAATCTGGGCCTTACGTCCCAACCACCGGGGATCGACGACGCCCCTTTTGGGTAAACGAAAACTCGGCCAACGGCACCAACGTCGGGGCCCCCCTACCCGTAACCGACCCCGATGAGATCGACACCACCGCCTGGACCATCACCGCCGGCAACGAACTCTCCATCTTTGCCATCGATGCCGGCACCGGCCAGATCACCGTCGCCGACAACACCAACCTCGATTACGAGACCACCACCCAGGTCGTCCTGACCGTCCGCGTCACCGATTCCGGCGGTCTCTGGGACGAGGCCGACGTGACCGTCAACGTGGGCGACGTCAACGAGACGCCCGACATCGGCGCCGCCACCTTCGCCGTCGACGAGAACGCGGCCAACTCGACGGCCGTCGGGACGCCGCTCGTCGTCACCGACCCCGACGCCGGCGACACCACCGCCTGG
>CAZEBQ010000064.1:0-15784 GCA_964510295.1 uncultured Anaerolineales bacterium
ACCGCCACCGCGCTCGTCTCGTCCCCGCCTGCGTCGAAGGTGACCTTCTCGGCCATCACGTCCTCGGGCGCGAAGGTCACGTCCTCGCTGAAGGTGACGACGACGGTCTCGACGCCCAGACCGCTGGGGTCAATCTGGCTGATGCCGCGAACGGTGCGGCCGGGGTCGGGGTTGAGGGCGACGGCCGTGACGGCGGGCACCTCGTTGTCGGCGATCGTCACGGTGGCCTCGGCCGCGCCGATGGCGTACGCCGGGTCGGTCGTCAGCGTCAGGACGACCGTCTCGTCGGCCTCGTCGTCGCCGTCGTCGGCGGGGGTGATGGCGATCGTGGTGGAGGCCTGGCCGACGGGGATGTCCACGTAGTTCGGGAGGGCCGGCGTGTAATCGGTGTCGGCGGCCATACCGCCGACGTGGTAGTGGACCCGCAAGGCAGCGTCGGTGGGCCCCGTGCGGCTAATGGTGAACTGGCCCGGATCGGCATCCTTCTCGGCGGCGGCGGCGTCGCTCGCGATGATGCTGACGGTGGGCAGGTTATCGTTGTCGGCGATGGTGACGGCGGCGGTCGGCGTGTCGATGTCGTAGTAGGTGCTGCCGGCAAGGTTGACGATCACCGTCTCGGCCGGCTCACAGTCCGGGTCGTCCGTCGGGGTCACGTCGATGGTGACGGAGGCCTGGCCGGCGGGTATCTCGATCCAACCGTCGAGGTCCTCGCCGTAGTCACCGGTGGCGGCGGTGCCGGCGACGGTGTAGTAGACGAGCAGGTCGGCGGCGGTGTTGCCGGTGCGGGTAACGGTGAACTGGCCGGGGTCGGCGCCCTGTTCGTCGGCGTCGGGATCGTTGGCCTGGATGCCGACGGTGACCATGATCGGCGCCGTCATGAAGGGAACGAGGTTGGCGCCGGGGATGGGTCCGTTGGCCTCCGGGGTTTCTAGGGGCAGGGTCCAGGCGACGGCCAGGTTGTCGCCGCCGCCGCCTTCCTTCATGATGGCCTCGATGTAGTAGCACCGGCCGGCCACCAGGGCCACAGGCGAGGATTCCTGCGACTCGTACTCCTCCCACTGGCGGGGGTATGTCCACTCGGGGACGCTGGCGATGGGGGACACGTTGGCCGGATTGTCGTCGGTGCTAAGCCAGAGTTGGGAGTTGTCGTCGCTGGAGATCCAGAAGGTGTACGTGCCGGTAACGGACGGAATAACGTAGCCGTACAGGCGGGTGCCGTACTGATCCCACGGATCGACGGGAATCTCGAAGAGGGTCCGCCAGTCGCGGCCGTCGGGACTGTCGGGGAAGCGGGGGTTGCTGGTCAGATCTGAGACCGCCGTTCCGGGGATGCCGTGCCACCATTCCATGGTAATGCTGCCGGCTCCGCCGGAGGCGTAGTGGAAGGCCCTTCGCGATTCCGGCGCGATGAACGTGCCCGTCTGGGCCTGGACCCCGTTGACGGTCAAGGCATGGGATGTGTCGTCAACCAGTGGCGAGTTCAGCCTCAGACGGACGGTCAGGTCGCCGGCCAGGAGATAGGCGGCGAAGACGGTGGTCGGGCTGCCGGTGCCGTACACAAGGGAGTAGTTGGCGATGTTCTCGGCCGACGCCTGAGTGAGCGTCTCGGTGAACGTCACGTGCACGCGCACCACGTCCACAACCTCGACCGTGTCGATGCCGAGGAGGTGGGCGGGGGCGGGACCGCTTGCCGGCCCCTCGACGTCGTCACCGTTGAAGGCGGTGACGGTGTACGTGTAAGCGCTGCCCGCCGAGACGTCGGTGTCGCTGTAGGCGAGACCTGGGACATCGGCCACAGGCAGGCCGTCGCGGCAGACGCGGTATCCACCGATGCCCGTGTCGGGGTCGGAGGCGGCGGTCCAGGTCAGATTGATCTGGTACTCGCTGACGACGGCGGCAACGGCGCCGGCGGGTGCGCTCGGAGACGTGCTGTCGATTCCGGTGTTGACGGCGCCGGGCGTGCCGCCGGTGGTGCTGGGTCCCCAGTTGGCGACGTCGTTGCCGTAGGCGGCGAGCGCCAGGCGTTCCAGGGAGGACCCCCCGCCGTCGGGCCGGGTCGGCCAGGGGTCCTTGTCGTTGTAGGTAACCTTCTCGGCCTGGATGTAGGGGACGTAGCCGGGCAGTTCACCCGGGGGCGGGTTGGCGAACTCGGGCTCGCCGGGCAGCGACAGTTGGATCTGTTCACCGGCATCGTCGAGGACATAGGGCGCGTAGGGTCCGTAGATGTTGACGGACGCGGGAATGCCGTAGGTCGAACGGAAGGTGCCCGGGTCGGTCGGGACAACCAGCGCGTATCCGGCGGCAGGGACGTAGGCGCCGGCGGGGAAGTCGAAGAGGATGCCGTCGGTGAACTTCCAGGGGTTCTCGGGGCGGAGCGGGTCGTAGAGCGGGACGTCGGCGCCGGTGCGGTTGGCCAGTTCGATGTACTCGACGTTGCCCGCTGCGGGATTGTACATGATCTCATTGATGACGACGTCGTGGATGACGGGTCCGGAGTTGGCGGTTCCGAAGGTCTGGCCGGCCATCGGAACGAAGTCTTTGCCGCCGGAGGGCTTCTCGTAGCGGCCGAAGGAGACGTCGGTGAGCGAGGGGCCGAAGTATTCGTCCTCGCGGTAGCCGCCGAGGGTAACGCCGTCGGGCGAGGCGGTGAGGAAGACGCCGTCGTCGGCCAGGTCGCCGAACTCGCTCAAGGCGAAGGCGGCGCCGAAGTCGGCCGCTTCGGTGAAGACCTTGTACCCGCCGGCGGGAATGGTGGTGGCCGCGGTGATCTGCCACTTGTCCGGTTGCGCGGCGCTGTCGCTGAGGAACCATCCGGTGATGGAGATAAGCGCGCCGGTGGTGTTGTGGAGTTCGATCCAGTCGCCGGGGGGATCGGTGTCCTGGTGGGCGAGGATTTCGTTGATCACAACGTCGCCCGGATTCAGGGGGCTCGGATCGGCGGCGCCCGGGTTGCCGCCCGTGAGCCAACTGGCTCGCCAACCGTCCTTGGCATCCCACAGGACCGGGTCCTGAAGGGGATCGCGGACGACGAGGGAGAACCCGTCGCCGTCGGTGTGGTCGAACCAGCCGTCCTCATACCGGAAGTTCTGGATGGTGTTGCCGACAATGGTCGAGAGTTCGACCCGCTCGCCGCCGTTCGACAGGTTGGTCAGGTTCTCGAACTCACCGGCGATGAGGCCCGCGAGTCCCGTGCCGTAACGCGCCTCGAAGGCATCGGCGTCCTTGGCGACCAGGACGTACTCGCCCGGGCCGAGGCTGCGTGACGGGAAGGTGAAGTCGACGCCGTTCGACAGTTCGATGCCCACCAGGTTGATCGTGTCGGTGGCGCCGGTGTTCTGGAGTTCGAGATAATCGAAGAGGTCCTGGTCGTCGAATCCGGCGGCCTGTTCGGCGGCCGACGGGCCGGCCGGGTGGTACATGATCTCGGTGATCCGCAGGTCGAAGGAGGTGTTGACGACGAAGACGGCCTGGGCCATCGCGCTCCACGTGCCGCCCGACAGCACTCGGGCCCGGACGAGCGTGTTCGTATTGAGCGTGATGGTGCTGCCGCGGGTATAGACGTCGCCGGCGACGCCGCCGCCCACGGCGCGCGGGTCGGACCCGTCGGTCGTGTAGTAGATCCCTCCGGCGGGGGCCGAGATTTCGAGGCCGAACCCCACGGCGACCTCGCCGCCGTGCTGGCTGAAGGTCGGGGCCGTGACGCTGGGATAGAGTGGCAGGTCGGTGCCGGTGTCGTTGTAAGCGGAGTTGTAGTTGCGGAGTTGGTTCAGGAAGATGGACTCCCGGTTCGGGAAGTAGTTATTGACGATATCGTTGATCTTTCCTTGCCAGTTGTTCTTGGTGAAGGGGGTCTGGGTGTCGGTCTTCTTGGCGTCTCCCCAGCGTGCCGACTCGCCGATAATGGCCAGGTCGATTTCGCCTGCGCGCTCCAGGAAGTTGGCCGTGGCCACGTCAACGGTCAGGAGGCCCTCGTTGAAGAAGAGTTCGTGGACGCGGTCGGCGAAGGCGATGCGGTACTCGTCGTTCCAGCACAGTTGGATGTGGAACCACTGCGGGTTGGAGTACCAGACGCTCTGGTCGCCGGCGGTGACTGACCACGGCCCGGTGCGGTCGGCGTTCAGGCCGCCGTCGCCCATGTCGAGGGTGTGTTCGGCGTCGTGGCGGAAGAACACCCAGCCCTGGTCGCCGGAGCGGTTGCGGACGGCGAAGAAGTTGTTCGGTTGGTTGTTGCCGAGGAAGCCGGAGATGGGGGCGTCCTTGTCACCGACGTACATGGTCGAGATCATGTAGTCGACGAGGTTGTCGACGTCGAGGTGGACGGGGTAGGCGGGGTTGCGGCTGCCGTCGGGGTTCAGGCCCTGGAGGCGCATGTAGACGTCGTGGTTCACGAGCGAACCGTCGCCGTGGTCCACCGAGACGCCGAAGAGGGTCTGGTAGTAGTCGGTCCAGGCGTCCATGTCGCCGTCGGTGGCCTCGATTTGGTAGCCGGCGGCGTTGCCGGTGGCCTTGACGGCGTCGTAGTCGTCGGCGTCGCCGCCGAAGTACGACTCGGCGTAGGAAGCCTCGGGGCGTTCCTGGGTCTGGAACAGGCCGAAGTACTGGCCGTTGACGTAGAGGTGGCAGTAGTCGCTGTGGGTGTAAGGCTGGCCCATGTCGCGCTGCATGTCGCGTGAGTAGACGTCGCGGGCGAAGGTGTTGTTGCCGCTGTTCTGGAAACTCCAGGAGTGGTTCTGGGCGGTTCTCAGGTCGAGGTTGTCGAAGGAGGTGGCGCCGTCCTCGTCGGGCCAGAGGTCGTAGTCGAGTTTGGCGTCGCCGTACTCGCTGCGGAAGAACAGGCGGAAGGCGTGCTTGGGGTTGTTTCCGCTGCGGCTGAACCCGCCGCGGATACGGACGCCGGCGTCGATCTGGAAATCGTCGCGGGCGGCCGGATCGATATACTCGACCGAGAGTTCCCTCTCCCACGCCCTGCCGCGGTTGCCCGCGTGGGTGTAGATGCCCGACGACACGCTGTAGAGGTCCTCGGTGTCCATGACGAGGGAGAAGGTGGGGATATCGACGAGGGCGGCCTCAAGTTGCGGTCCCCACGTCGGGTCGCCCACGACGTCGGGGTCCATGCCATAGTCGATCTGCTGGCCGTTCAGGTATCCCTCCGCCGGCCACAGGGGCATGGTAACGGTGACGTCATCGAAGAAGACGTCCGTCCACTCCTCGGCCTCGGTGGCGCCGTTGTTGTAGGCGCCGATGGTGAGGGTGTGGCTGCCGGACGAGAGCGCGATGTCGAACGACGACTGGAGCCAGCCGGTATCCTGCGTGGTGGCGGGGTTGGCGTCGCCGGCCACGTGGACGAGGGATGTGTTGGCGTCGTAACCGTAGCGGGTACCGTCTACCGTGAGGATGACCTCGCCGAATTCGCCCGCCTCATAGCCCGGCCCCATGATCATGCGGTAGGAGAGGGTAACGGTGGCGGTGTCGGCCCAGGCCATGTTGAAGGACCTGGACCACGCGCCGGAGAGTCCACCGGTGACGGCCCCGGGTCCGAGGGCAACCTTCAGGCCTCCCGATCCGGCCAGGCCTCCGGTTGCGTCGAGGTCGCCGTCGGCCGCGTCGGGGTTGCTCGTGCTGTTGAACGTGTCGTCGGCGTAGGCGAAGCCTTCGTCGCCGAGTTCGAAGTCGCCGCCGATCAGGGCCTTGTCGTTGCCGGGGCGGGAGCCGTCGGACGATTGGCTCACGACGTCGGCCGTGAAGATATAGGTCTGGGTGTCGATGTTCGTGGGTACGTGATCCTGCTTCCGGGCATAGGCGCGAAGGACGGTGGTCTCGCTGATGGTGATCGGGGCCGTATAGAGGATCGCATTGGCCGACGGCGTGCCGTCGTCGTTCTTCGGGCCGGTGCCGTTGGTGGTGTAGTAGATCTCGGCCCCGACGGTGTCGGAGATGATGGCCAGGTCGAACGCCTCGGTGTAGAAACCGCGGTCGTGGTCGAAGGCGGTGTCCTCGACGAAGTCGACGTACCCGTCGCCGTTGGGTCCCTCGGGGGTCGGAAGGAAGTAGTGTTCGGCCCAGCCGAGGAACTCCATGTCGGCCAGTTCGGGCAGGATGAGGAAGTCGGAATCGTCGGCCGCGAGGTTCAGGCCCTGGATGGCAAGGACGTTCGTGCCCGCAACGAGCGAACCCGTGGCCGTGACGTCGATGTCTTTGTACACGACGGCCAGCGGGTCGGGATGATCGGCCGTGGCGGAGGAGTTCCACGCGGGAGAGGTGGGGGCGTTGCGGTCGGCGATCTTCGTGCCGTTGAGGTAAGCGACGAAACCGTCGTCGTATTTCATGCGCAGGAACAGCGAATCGTAGGCCGCCGGGTCGGCCACCGTGAAGGGGATGCGGATGTAGGCGGTGGCATTGACGCCGTACATGACGCCTTCGACGTCGGTGCCGATGAGACTCTCGAAGAGGCCGCCGCCGCTCCCGCCGCCGGCGTCGACGGATTCGGATTCGACGGCCAGGCCGCCGGAGGCGGTGTCGCCGACCAGGTCCCAGTTACTTCCGCCGCTGGCCCAGTCGGAGAAGTCGCCCTGGGCGGCGTAGACTTCGAGTGCGGCCCCGCCGCCGCGCTCGTAGAAGATGACCTCGATCTCGTACCTGCCGGCCGCAGCGAAGTCAAACACGCCGGTCGTGTCCGCGGGCCCGCGCGGATTGTACCAACTGATCGTGTCGGTGTTGTAGAGCGTGCTGGAGTTGAAGACCGACGTGGTCGTGACACCGGGAATCCGCAGGCTGAAACCGTCGTCGCTGTTGACGCCGAAGGTCCACAGGCCGGCCGACGGGATGGTGACGATGCCCACCGCGTGGGTGACGTAGTCGTCGGCGTCGGTTCCGGCGAGGCCGGGGAACTCGTTGTTCACGCTGAACCAGCCGCCGCCGCTGTCCGAGTAATCGATCAAATCGATGTTCTCGGACTCGACCCAGTCCTGGAGGCCCGGCTCGGCCAGAACGTCCTCGGCGTCGTCGAGGTTATCGACCCTGCCGGAGGCTTTGTAGTTGTGGACCGCCCACCCCGCCACGAGTGACTCGAAGCCGACACCGGTGGTCTCATTCGGCCCCTGGATCCAGCCCGCGTCGTTGAAGACGATGTTCGTCCACCCCGGGACGCTGCCGCCGGGGATGAGCGTCCGGGCTTCGGCGCCGGCGTCGAGGACGGTGGTGATGTCGTAGTCGACCGCCATGCCGTACGAGACGTCGGTCTTCTGCTGCGGGAAGGTGTACTCGGAGACGGCGAGGGGCGGCGTGGCGCCGGGCTGGTCGTAGACCAGCGCGAGGTACTCGCCATCCTTGCTCAGGGCGAAGTTGGCGTGGAGTTCCGTGCCGGCCACCGGCGGGTCATTGGTGTTGTCGGCGAAGACGATCAGGTAGTCGCCGGCGGCGAGGGTTTCGCCCGCCGGGAACCGCCACTGCGCCAGGTCTTCCGAGTCATCGGTCAGAAAATAGTCGTCGAGCGGGATGGCGGACGCGGTCGGGTTGTGGATCTCGATCCAGTCAGGGGTGTTGCCGGCGGCATCTTCAAACGACGTGGCGTTGTCGGCCATGAACTCGGTGACCATGGGATGTGAGTCGAGAAGCAGGCGCGCCTCGAGCGGCTCCATCGCGGGTACAGCGTCCCCTTTGGACGAAAACCTGAGACGCATCTGGTTCCTCCTCTGAGGCAGTTCCCCCAATGCCGGGCACCGACCTCAGGCCATGCGGCTGCCACACCCAGACCGCTAGCGGCTCCGCCAACAGGGCAGATCTGCCACCACAGGGTCTGAACACCGCCCCCCTACCTTCATTATGCGCATGAAGCGGCCCGCGCCAAACCGGCCAGCCGCAAAACCCCCGTTTCCGAGCCGCACGGGGGCTACCGCAGAATGGCAAAAGGTGGGCGATCAGCGAGACCCTGCGTCCGATAATACGACTTGCCGACACCCAATCGCACCAGAAACCGCGATTCAGCCGGTGAAACGGTCCGGCGCCCCGTCTCACTGCCGCGCGAAATGGCGGAGTGCCGTTGCAGCGCTACTTCACCTTCGTCATTTCGATGGCCCGCAGGTCCATGACGGCCTCGCCCGGCTTGGCCCTCGGCACGACCTTCACCGTCATCTCGCCCGCCTTGGGGATCGTCACCTGGCCAAGGTCCTTGGTGACGAAGCGGCGCCACCCGCCGGTCGCTTCGACCTTGCCCGAGACCTGCTGCTCCCCGAACAGGACATCGAAGGTGGAGCCCGCCGAGCCGTCCTGGCAGCCGTACGCCATCCGGACGGCGTACGTGCCGGCCTCCGGCACGCGGACCCGCCACTCGACCGTCGCCTGTGCGTCCTTCCACGAGTTGATGCACTCGCCCGAATAACTGGGCGTGCGGCCGCCGTTGCCGAGACGCTTCGC
This sequence comes from uncultured Anaerolineales bacterium, assembly GCA_964510295.1. Lineage (GTDB taxonomy): Bacteria > Planctomycetota > Phycisphaerae > FEN-1346 > FEN-1346 > JAUVZF01. The sequence continues at coordinate 8,413 of CAZEBQ010000064.1, forward strand.
GTCCTGGGCATGCAACGTGATCCGCGACGGTGCGGCGAAGGTCAACGTCTGCTTGCGCTGGCCTCGCACGATGCCCAACGTCGCCTCCTTCCCCGGCGCAAGTTGCGCGAAGGCCGACGTAAGGTCCCCCATGCCGGCGATCCGCTTCCCGTTGACCTCGCGGACGACGTCGTCCTTCCTGAGCCCATACGATGCGGCTGCGCTGCCGGCCTTCACGTCCACCACGACCACGCCGGTGGCGTCCGGCAGACCGTACGCCGACCGGTCACCGTCGCCGACAACGTCCCGGACCTGCGCACCCTCCCACTGCCGCGCGCCCTTATCGCGTTTGGGCTTCGCCCCGACCGTCGTCGTCTCACCGGGGAGCGCGGGGGTGCGTGCGATCGCCTTCAGGCCGGGCTTCGTCACGCCGAACTGGTCCATCGGGAAGTTCTTGAAGCCCAGGCGGAGCGCGGGCGAGCCCTCCTTGACGCGATAATCGCCGGCGGCGGGGTCCACGAACATGGCGTCGGCGACGACCGAGTGGGCGTCGCCGCCGAACGTCCGGAGCCCTTCGGCCGGGCGCGGATCGCCGCCGCCCGGATTGTGAACCAGGTTGTAGTCCATCCGCTCGCCCTGATCCGTCTTGCGCATCCGGGCGGGACGGTAGCGGTCCTGCCAGATGAGGTTCCGCGCGAACGCCGTGTGGCAGTTGCCGTACCACACGTGCGGGTGGAACGTGTTGCCTACCATAATGTTGTTCTCGCAGACGCGGTAGAACCCCTCGCGAAACTTGATTCCACCGTTCAGGCAGAGGTTGTTATAGACACGGTAGTTGCTGGAACCGTCGTCCAGGTCGATGTCCCACCCGTGGTCGCACCGCCAGCGGTTGTTCCGGAGGATGACCGGTTTGACCACGTCGAGCAGCGGCAGGTTCTTGTGTTCGCCCAGGGTCACCTTGTTCAGGTCAACACCCCCCAGGCCCCAGAACCGGTCGCGGCCCCACGAGTTGAACGACCCGTGGTCGCCGGTCTCGGTGACGGTGTCGAAGACGTCGCAGAACTCGATGACGTGCCCGCCCCAGGTGCCCTCGCTGATGTTGATGCCGGCGCGCGGCACATCGTAGATGCTGCAGTGCCGCACGGTGATGCTCTGGGCCATCGAAATCTGCACGCCGGCCGTCTGCTTCTCGACGCGGCCGTTGCGGTAGATCAGGCACTCCTCCACCAGGCAGTCGGCCGGGTAGTTGTCCGTCTTCGGCCCGGGTTCGGTGTCGATATCGCCGAGGCTCTGCCGCTGCTTATATTCAAAGAGCGGGCTGCGGACCGCCTTCGGGTCCCCGACAAAGGCCACCGCGTTCGCGCCGGCGTCCGAGATGTGGCAGCCGCGCACCGTCAACCGGCGGTTGTACATGTTGACGAACACGGCGTTGCCGCCCACCTGGTCGATGTGACAGTCCTCCATCGCGCCGTCCTCGGCGCCGTTGAAGAAGACCGCCCCGCCGCGGTAGGTCGTCCAATCGCTTCGGAGAAGCGGCTCCTTGTTGTCCATGAAGGTGCGCGCCGCGTGCCGGAAGGTGAGGCCCCGCAGCGTCACGAACCGGACCGGCGACTTGGCCGAACCCCGGAACTCCACCAGGTGCCGCAGGCGAACGCCTTCGACCGTCGCCTTCGCCACGTCGAGGTCCGCCGGTGGATGGAAGTAGAGAACGCCCGCCTTCGCGTCGAGGTACCACTCGTCGGGGGCGTCGAGTTCCTCAAAGACGTTCTCGACCATGCGGTGCCTGGCGTTCATCCCCATCTGACGGTTGTTCTGCCAGCCGCCCTTGTACGTGACCTCGCCCGCGGCGTTCTTGCCGGTGATGACGTAATGCATGTCGCCCCACATGTTCCGGTGCATGGCGTGGATGAAGCCGCCCGTGGGGTCCTTCCACCGCGCGGCCCGTTCCTTGTTGAAGGCGCCGGGGGCCGAGCCGTTGAAGATGCGGATGGTGGCGTCAAAGTTGGGGTACCGCGCCATGTGCCGGCGTTTGCCATTGACGAACAGTTGGTCGGTCGTCGTCCCTTCGGGCACGCGGGCCTTAAGGATGCCGTCGCGGTGAGGCTCCCACGCGAGATCCATCGTGAAGCCGCCGCTGACGACCGGCGTCTCGCCCTCCCAGGCCACATAGGCGACGGGCGCATCCTTCGTGCCGGAGTCTGCGGCGGTGAAGACCACGGTCTCCTTCAGGTAGTGGACGCCGCCGCGGAGGAAAATGGTCACGGGCTCTTTGCCGGCCTTGCCGCCGGCGCGAACGGCGTCGCGGGCGCGGGCGATCGTGGCGAAGGGCTTGGCCTTCGTACCCGGACCCGCGTCGCTGCCCCCGGGGGCGACGTAGTAGTCAGCCGCCCTGGCACAGCCGGTAACCATCAGCACGAGGACCATGGCCGCTACGGAGGTCGAGCCTGTGGCAAACATGCGGTTCCTTTCCTGCCTGAGCAATGGTGGTCACGTCGTCCCGGCCGCAACGTCGCGGCCGCGTCTGCGTCATCCTATCACTCCCCCCCAGGCCCGGCAACAGCCGAGATGGCCGCCGCCGACCTGTCGCCCCGGCGCGGGGGGCACATCGCGGTGCGGCAGCATAACCCGCCGCGCAACGGCGAAAATCGGCTTTGACGCGCGGTGGGTCCCCGTTCGACAGGCTCAGGGCAGGGTCCGACCCACCGCCCGAAATGGCGAAGTGGCGTTGTAGTACGACGAACTGGGCACTGGGGATCAAGTAAGGCGGATTGGAACCGCAACCACCGCGCACACGCAACCCTGGAACGCTCGAGGCGTCATGTCTTCGGTCGATCTTCGTACCGCGGCAGGTGTCCCCAGTGCAGTTTCTCGCGGGAGGTCGCGAAGGCGCCGGGACGGCCTTTCTGAACCAGCAGGAACGACGCGTCGGAGCGGCGGATGCGGACCCGGTCGCCGCGCGCCAGGTCCACCTGCTCCTGCCCGTCGACGACACAGACGGCACGGTCCTGAAGGTCGCTGAGAGCGAGGACCACCTCGGCCTCCGGCCACAGCACGATGGGCCGGTGGGTCAGCGAGTGCGGACAGATCGGCACGAGGACCATCGCCTCCAACCCCGGCGCCAGAAGCGGTCCGCCCGCCGCCATGCAGTACGCCGTCGACCCCGTCGGGGTCGAGACCAGGACCCCGTCGCCGTAGTAGACGGTCAGCGGTTCGCCGTCGATGGTGGCCGAGATGCCGATCATGCGATGCGGCTCGCCTCCCGCCACCAGGACGTCGTTCAGGACAAGGTGTTCGGTCACCTCGCCGTCGGCCGGTTCGCACCGCACCGAGAGCATCAGCCGCCTGGAGACGGGCATGCGGCCGGCAGTGATGTCGTCGAACTTCTCGCAGAACTCCTCGGCGCTGAACTCGGCCAGGTACCCGAGTTTGCCCATGTTGATGCCGACAAGGGGTACCTCGCGGCCGGCGAGCATCCGGGCCGCCTGCAGGATCGAGCCGTCGCCGCCCAGGACGACCACCAGGTCGGCGTCGGTCTCGATGGCCCCGTCCGAGAGGTCCATCGCCTCGGCCGCCACGCGGCTCTCGACCCACGGGCAAAGCGACTCGGCCACCTCGCGTGCGCCGCGCTTCTCGGGATTCACCAGAATCAGGACTCGTTTCATGCCCACCGTCTCCGATGCTTGAGCCACGACGACGACAACGCCACCTGCCGCGCGGCGGCCTGGGAAGGCCGCCAGGCGGATTCAAGAAACGACGGAGCCCTGTAGCACTACGCCTCGCCGGCAAGGGCCTTGACCCGTGCGACAATGCCGTCGGCGTCGAGGCCGACGGATGCCAGTTGGGCCGCGCGCGTATCGTGTTCGATAATCGCTTCGCCGATGCCGAGGCGATGGATCTTGCTTGCGTCCAGGCCGCACGCCTCGGCCGTCTCGAGCACCGCCGACCCAAATCCGCCGGCGGCGGCGTGGTCCTCGATCGTCAGGACCCACGGCTGCGCCTGGAGCAGATGGGCCAGGCACTCGGCGTCCACGGGCTTGGCGAAGCGGGCGCTCACGACGGTCACGGCGATGCCGTCCTTCTGGAGCCGCGCGGCCGCCTCCATCGCCGCCGCCACGGTGGCGCCCAGGGCCAGGACGGCGCCGCAGTCGCCTTCGCGCAGGACGGCGGCCCGTCCGACGGCGACCGGCTCGTCGGTGAAATCCTCGGCCGGCACGCGGTCGCGGGCGTATCGGACGGCCCACGGCCCGTCGGCCGCGGCGGCCAGCCGGAGCATGCCGGCCAGTTCCGCACGGTCGGCCGGCGCCGCCACCACGAGGCCCGGCAACTGCCGCAGGTACGCAATGTCATAGAGCCCGTGGTGCGTCGGCCCGTCGGCCCCGACCAGTCCGGCCCGGTCCACCAGCAGGACGACCGGCAGGCCCTGGAGCGCCATCTCCTGGAACAGTTGGTCGTACGCCCTCTGGAGGAACGTCGAGTAGACGCCGACCACCGGCCGCAGGCCGCCCTTCGCCAGCCCGCTCGCCAGCGCCACGGCGTGCTGTTCGCAGATGCCGACGTCGAAGAACCGATCGGGGAACCGGTGACCGAACCGGATGAGGCCCGTGCCTTCGGGCATGGCGGCTGTGAGGGCAAGGATCCGCTCGTCGCCCTCGGCCAACCGGATGACCTCATCGACGGCGGCGTCGGTCCAGTATCCGGCGCCGGCGGGCTCGGCATCGGTCACGACCTGGCCGTTTTGCTCGTCGAAAGGCCGCGCGCTGTGCCACGCCTCAGGCTTCTCGGCCGCCGGGGCAAAACCGTACCCCTTCTTCGTGTGGACGTGCAGGAACAGGGGACCGTCGAGACGCTTCAGGTCGTCAAGCGTTTCGAGCAGCGCCTCGATATCGTGCCCGTCCACGGGTCCGAAACAGCGGAACCCCAGCCGCTCGAACATGTGCTCGGGCACCACGGCTTCCTTCACGACGTCTTTGAAGGCGTGGATGGCCCGCGAGAGGGAATCGCCCATCGGCACGCGGTCGAGAACGTCGTGCACGTCCTGCTTGAGGTTTCCGTAGGCGGGGGTGGTCCGCATCCGCGTCAGGTGCCGCGCGAGCGCCCCGACCGTTTTCGAGATGGCCATCTGGTTGTCGTTGAGGATCACCAGGAGGTTCGCGTTGACGTCGCCGGCATGATTGATGCCTTCGAGGGCGACGCCGCTGGCGAGCGCCCCGTCACCGATGACCGCCACCGTCCGGACACCGGTCCCAGCGGCCTTCTCCGCCAGCGCCAGGCCCAGGGCCGTCGAGATGCTCGTGCCGGCGTGACCGGTTCGGAAGAGGTCGTACGGGCTCTCCGCCGGGTTGGGGAACCCGCTCGCGCCGCCGGCCGTCCGCAGACCCTTGAACGCCTCACCCCGGCCCGTGAGGATCTTGTGGGCGTAACACTGGTGCCCCACGTCCCACACCAGGTGGTCGTTCGGGAAATCGAAGGCCCGATGCAGAGCGATGGCCAGGTCGACGACGCCGAGGTTGCTGGCCAGGTGCCCGCCGCGCGCCGCCACCGTCTCGGTGATAAGCGAGCGGATCTCGCCCGCCAGGCGCACCAAGGCGGCCGGGCTCATATCCTTCAGGCCCTGTGGCAGGTCGAGGCGCTCGAGTAGTGAGTCGGGCAATCGATGGTCCTCGTTTGACGCGTTCCCCTTTCCGCCGCCGCCAAGGCTTTGGCGGACAAGCGGGTCGCGGCTAAAACAATCGCGGGCTTCGCGCGGCGGGCCGCCGGACTCGCCGCGCCTACGCAGCCCGCCACGCGGTGGGTCCGGAGACCCACCGCGCTCGGCTCATGTCGAGCCGGCTAAAAGGTCCGTTCGACGACGAACCGGGCGATGTCGCGAAGCGAGTCGGCCTCGTGCCCGAAGACACGGAGGGCGTCGACGGCCCGTTCGGCCTCGGCCCGCGCGCGGGTCCGTGCAGCATCGAGCCCGAGATGCGCCACGTAGGTCAGTTTGCCGGCGGCGGCATCCTTGCCGGCCGTCTTGCCGAGCGCGTTGGTCGAAGCCGAGGCGTCGAGGACGTCGTCGGCGATCTGAAACGCCAGCCCGAGATGGATGCCGAACTCCCGCAGGCTCCGCTCGAGATGCTCGCTCGCCCCCGCCGTCATCGCGCCCATGACAACGCTCGCTTCAATGAGACAGGCGGTCTTTCGGCGGTGGATGACGGCGAGGAGCCGCTCGTCGCCGCCGCCGCGCTGGGCCACCAGGTCCGCAACCTGTCCGCCCACCATTCCGACGGCGCCGGCCGCCCGCGCCAGTTCGGCCGCCAGACGTTTCGAGGTTGCGGCGTCCTCGATCTGCGTCGCCAGGACACCGAAGGCCTCGGTCAGGAGGCCGTCGCCGGCGAGAATGGCCATGGCCTCGCCGAACTGCTTGTGACACGACGGGCGGCCGTGCCGGAGGGCATCGTCGTCCATGGCGGGCAGGTCGTCGTGGATGAGCGAGTAGGTATGGATCATCTCGATGGCACAGGCCGCCGGCATGGACGCCTCGGCCGACCCGCCGCACGCCTCGGCCGCCAGCAGCACCAGCGTCGGCCGCAGTTTCTTCCCGCCGCCCAGGACCATGTACCGCATGGCCTCGTAGAGGTCGCGGCTGGGTTCGTCGGGCGCGGTCAGGCACGCATCGAGGGCCGCGCCGATGGCGTCGGCCCGCTCGCGGAGCACGTCGGGAACCGTCTGGCGCTCGGCCTGGGCCATGGAAACCTCCCGCGGCAGAGCCCGTCCCTGCCGCGCGGCAACGTGGGGCAACAAAGGGGAATCGTATCAGCCGTCCCACCCGGTCACAAGGGAAAACGGAGTCGGCCCCGGCAGCGGGGAGACCTCAACACCCTTTCAGGGCCCGAATCCGCCCCTACTGTGCCACAACGCTGTCACACCGGGGGCAATAAAAGGATGCAGGGTATGACCACCGCGTCATACTACAAGGTGCGCTAAGAAACGGAGCGATGGCCCCTGCGGCCGGGATGGGACGAGGGGGCCGGCAGGAAGGAGTCAACAAGCCGGCCACACTGGCCGCTACGCAAGCCGACCTGCCGGTGGCCCTCGCCCGGCGCCATGCGTCGGGGCGGGGGATGCCGAGCCACCGTCTGGGTCTGACGCGCGGGGGGATGCGGCCGAACCGTACAGAGCGCCCCGCGTGCCAAACGGGTCACCCCCCAATGTTCTTTCCGTGGCTCGTCCTCGCGGGGTTGCTCTTGCGGGGCCGAACTGCACCGGGCGCAGACCGTCGCAAGAGGCGGAGCAGGAACCTGCGCTCGGCCTTCCTCCACCAAGCGACGGTTTCACACGGTGCGCGGCAGGTCTCCCGACCGTACGTGTTTAGCGTCCCACGCGCCACCAAGAGGGTGGCACGGCAGCGGCGAAG
>CAZEBQ010000065.1:0-12993 GCA_964510295.1 uncultured Anaerolineales bacterium
ACAACGTCATCTGCACGCCCGGCGGCAAGGAGATCGGCCTTGCGGCGCTCGACAAGAACACCGGCAAGACCGTCTGGACCTCCACGGGCATCGGCGACAAGCCGGGTTACTGCTCGCCCATTCTCATCGAGCACGAGGGCCTGCGGCAAGTCATCACGATGATGGCCAGGTCGGTCGTAGGCGTCCGCGCGGCGGACGGCCGCCTGCTTTGGCGGGCCGAACACGTCACCCGGTTTGATGAGAATATCCAGGTACCTACCTTTCACGGGGGTTATCTGTTCTTTTCAACACGATCCACAGGCAGCAAACTGCTCCGGTTGACCGTGGACGGCCGGACGTGTTCCGCCGAAACGGTCTGGGCCAACAGGGACATGGACAACCAGCACGGTGGCGTCATCCTCCTCGACGGCCACCTCTACGCATCCAATTACTCGGCCAGACCCGGACCGTGGGTGTGCCTTGAGTTCGCCACCGGCAAGCGGACCTGTGCCGAAGCGAGCCTGGGCCGGGCCTCGTTCACCTTTGCCGACGGCATGCTCTACGCCATCAACCACCGCGGCACGGCGGCGCTCGTGAGGCCCACGCCGCAGGCCTTCCAGATCATCAGCCAGTTCAAGATTCCTGAAGGCGGGCGCGGACCGACCTGGGCCCATCCGGTGGTGTGCGGCGGCCGGCTCTACCTGCGGCACTCCGACCTGCTCTTCTGCTACGACGTGACGGCGCGGTGACCTCCCGACGCGAAGGCACGTGCCTGGACCTCCAAAGAAAGGAAACCCGATGATGCGAGGCAGCCAACTGACGCGGCGAACCTTCCTGCAAATGAGCGCGGCCATGGCGGCCGGCACGGCGGCCCCGGGGCTGCTGGCGCGCGGCGCGGCGGATAAGGAAAAACCCGGATGGAAGATGCGCCTCTCCACGTCCTCCATCCATTACGCCAAACTGCCCATCGAACAGGCCTGCAAACGCATTGCCGCGCTCGGGTTCGAGGCCATCGACATCTGGTCGGCCCATGCCGGGTGCCCCCATCTCGACGACGTCCTCGGACGCCTCGGACCCGACGGGCTCCGGAAACTGCTCCAGGAGAACCACCTCAAACTCTACGCCTTCTCGGTCTATAAAGGCGGGTACCGCAAGTACGCCGAACTCCTCGGCAAGGCCGGCGGCGGCGTGGCGATCCGAGGCAGCGCCGGCGCGGCCAAGCCCGCAGAACTCACCGCGCGCATGAAGGCGTTCATCGAGAGCCTGAAACCCGACCTCGAACTCGCCGAAAAACACAACTCGTATCTCGCCATCGAGAACCACGGCGGCGCACTGCTCGGCTCCGTCGATTCCTTCAAGGCCTTCGTCGAGATCAACACCCACCCGCGCCTCGGCATCGCCATGGCGCCGTACCACCTCCAGGGCCGCAACGCCAACGTCGAGGACGTCATCGCCATCGCCGGCAAGCAACTCCTGTTCTTCTACGCCTGGCAGCGGGCCAAGGGCGTGGGCCAACTGCCCGGACACGGGCCGACCGATTTCACCCCCTGGCTCGCCGCCCTCGCCAAGTCCGGCTACGCCTGGTATGTCAACCCGTTTATGCACCATGAGCCGGAACCCGACGTGATGTCGGCGGCGTTGGCCAAGTCGCGCGATTACCTCAAGGCCTGCTACGCCCGTGCCTAATCCTCCAACGCTACAAGGGCATTTTGCGCGGTGGGTCTCCGCACCCACCGCGCCGAAAACGGCGATTTCGCCCATGCGCGGCGGGTACGGAGACCCGCCGCGCACGAAGTAGCGTTGTAGGAGTAACCGGCCCGGCCCCGTGGCCAAGACGGTCCACCGCGCGACCCGTTGCACTTGCGATGTGAATTCGGCCCCAGGCGCGAGCGCGGGGTCAGCCTTCGGGCAAGACGGGGCAAGCGGTGCGGGGCCTACACCTTGCGAATCAGGAGACTGGCGTTGTGTCCGCCGAAGCCGAAGGAGTTGGTAGCGGCACAGGTGATGGGCATTTCGCGCGGCTGGAGAGCCACGTGATTGAGGTCGCATTCGGGGTCGGGATTCTCGAGGTTGATGGTGGGCGGCGCCACCTGATGGCGAATCGCGAGGGCGGTTGCGGTGAACTCCACCCCGCCGCTCGCCCCCAGCAGGTGTCCGACGTTCGATTTGGTGCTCGAAACGGCCACGCGTGCGGCATGGTGGCCGAAGACCTGCTTGATGGCCTTCGTCTCGGCGATGTCTCCGAGCGGGGTGCCGGTGCCGTGTGCGTTGATGTAATCGACCGCGTCGGGGGCGATTTTGGCGTCTTTGAGCATGGCCCGCATGGCAGCGGCCGCCCCGCGGCCGGTGGGATCGGGCTGGACCATGTGGCAGCCGTCGCCGCTCATGCCGAATCCAACGAGTTCGGCGTAGATATCGGCGTTGCGTTTCCTGGCGTGGTCGTACTCTTCCAGGACGATGATGCCGGCGCCCTCGCCCAGGACGAATCCGTCGCGGTCGCGGTCGAAGGGGCGCGAGGCCCGTTCGGGCTCGTCGTTTCGGCTCGAGAGGGCGCGGTTCGTGCAGAACCCGGCGAGTCCCATCGGCGTCAGGGCGGCCTCAGACCCGCCGCAGATCATGATGTCGGCCTCGTCGCTCATGATCGTCCAGAAGGCCTGGCCGATGGCGTTGTTGGCGCTGGCGCAGGCGTTGGCGACGCCGGCGTTGGGTCCCTTGATACCGTAGAGGATGGAGACCTGTCCGGCGGCGGCGTTGATCATGAGTTTGGGGATCATGAAGGGCGAGACGCGCATCGGCCCCTTTTCGAGGAGGCGGGTGTGCTGGTGCTCGAACTCGCTCAGTCCGCCGATGCCGCTGCCGACGATACAGCCCGCCCGGAACGGGTCGGGGAGGTTCGCCAGGTCGAGTCCGCAGTCCTCGACGGCCCTGATGGCGGCGGCCACGGCCATCTGGCTGAACCGGTCCATGTGGCGGGCTTCGCGTTTCGCCATGTACTCGGTGGGATCGAAGTCCTTGACCTCACCGGCGACCTGGCAACTGTAATCGGAGACATCGAAGGCCTCGACGCGGCTGACGCCGGACTCTCCGGCGAGCAACCGCCGCCAGAAGACGTCGACCTCGTGTCCGAGCGAGCACACGAGTCCCAGGCCGGTTACCACAGCGCGGCGGCTCATCGGTTACAGGTGTGCCTCCACGTAGTCGATCGCCTGCCCGACGGTCTGGATTCTCTCGGCATCCTCGTCGGGGATGCTGATGTCGAACTCGTCCTCGAACTCCATGACGAGTTCAACGGTGTCGAGCGAGTCGGCGCCCAGGTCGTTGACGAACGACGTTTCGCGGGTAATCTGGGCCTTGTCGACGCCCATTTGCTCCGCCACGATTTCCGCAACGCGTTCCTCGATGGTTGCCAAGGTTATTCCTCCGTCCTGCGGTTCATTCTCGGGATTCTGGTGGGGCCGCGCCCGAACGGGGGCCGGGCGGATTTCACGGTTCTCCTACGGGGCCATCCCACCGTCGACCGGCAGGACGTGGCCGGTGATGTAGGCGGCGTCGTCGCCGGCGAGGAAACAGACGGCTCGCGCCACCTCCTCGACCGTGCCCATACGCTTGAGCGGAATGGCCGCCAGGGCGTTCTCCTTCGCCTTCTCGGGCAGGACCCGCGTCATCTCGGTGTCGATAAACCCGGGCGCAACGGCGTTGCAGCAGACGTTCTTCCGTGCCAGTTCCCTGGCCACCGTCCGCGTGAAGCCGACGACGCCCGCCTTCGAGGCTGAGTAGTTGGCCTGCCCCGGGTTACCCACCAGCCCTGAGACGCTGGCCATGTTGACGATGCGTCCGGCCTTCTGTCGGACCATGTACCGGCTGGCGTGCTTGGTCATGAGGAACGTGCCCTTGAGGTTGACGGCCATGACGAGGTCCCACTCGTCGGCGTCCATTCTCAGGAGCAGGTCGTCGCGCGTGATGCCGGCGTTGTTGACGAGGATGTCAACCCGGCCGGCCTTCTCGATGACCTCGTCGAAGAGCGCCTCGACGGCGGCCTCGTCGGTCACGTCGACGGTAAACGTCAGGACCTCCTCGGCCCCGGGCAGGTTGCCGGCGGCTTCCTTGAGTTGGTCTTCAAGCACGTCAACGAGGACGACGCGTGCACCGCCCTCGGCCAGTTGCCTGGCGATCTCCAGGCCGATGCCGCGCGCTGCCCCCGTCACGATGGCTGTCTTGCCCTTGAAGGTCACCGTTCGTCCTCTCCGTGTCCGAACGCTTCGACGTCGGCAGCGGTGCCGATGGTGACGGCGGCCCGTCCGACCTTGCGGTTGATTCGTTTCAAGAGGCCCGTCAGCACGCGGCCGGGACCGATCTCAAGGAACCGGTCGAATCCATCGTGAATCAACCGTTCGACACCCTGCTGCCAGCGAACCGCCCCGTCCACCTGCCGCGCGAGCAGATCGGCCGTTGCGTCCGCGCCACTATAGTAATCCCCGGTCACGTTTGCAACCACGGGGAATTGGAGTTCGTTGAACTCGAGGCCGCGAAGTTCCGCCGTCAGGCGCTGCCGGGCCGACGCCATCAACGGCGAATGAAACCCTCCGGCCACCGTAAGCGGCACGGCCCGCTGAGCGCCGAGGCTCTCAGCCACCTCGCACGCCCGGTCGCAGGCCGCCTTGACACCACTGACAACGATTTGCCCCGGACTATTGTAGTTCGCAGGCCAGATTATACCGGCCTGGCGTGCGGCATCGCAAATCTTTTCCGCGCCGGCCTCGTCCACGCCGATGAGCGAGACCATGCCGCTTTCCCGGGCGTCGCACGCTTCCTGCATGAAACGGCCGCGCAGATGCGTGAGGCGCACGGCGTCGTCGAAGGCGATGGCGCCGGCAGCCACGAGGGCGGTGTACTCGCCCAGGCTGAGTCCGGCCGCCGCGTCGGGCGTCAGGGCCCTGCCCTTCTCGGTGGTCCGCATGGCGGCGAGTGCGGCCATGCTGGTCACGAGGATAGCCGGCTGGCTGACGTCGCTGGCCGTCAGGCGGTTCTCAGGGCCGGCGAAACAGATTTCCGACAGCGCGAAGCCCAGTATCTCGTCGGCCCGGTCGTACAGGGCCTTCGCCTCGGGAAACACCTCCGCGAGGTCCTTACCCATGCCCACGTACTGGGCGCCTTGGCCGGGGAATAGAAAAGCGGTCTTTCCCATGGCCCCTCCTTATCCGGGAAGGGCAACAGTGTAGCGACCTGTTCCCCTGCGTCCAGACGAAAAACGGTGCCGTGCCGACCCGGAAGGAGTGACGCCGACCAGCGAGGCGGCTGCCGTTCACACAACGACTGTCTTGCCGCCACTCTGGATTACGGTTAGACTATCCTGGAGAAGGGCCGACGTGAGGGGCCGGCCTGGGGAGTAGCGGAGGCGTGCCATGGACTACAGCAAACACTTTGTCCGCGATCCTGCCGTGTGCGGCGGCGCTGCCGTCGTCAAGGGAACACGGGTCACCGTGCGGACGATCCTCGCGACCCTTGCGGAAGGCGCCACGGCAAAACAGATTCTGGAGGACTTTCCCTCTCTCACCGAGGGGGATGTTCGCGCGGTCATCGCCTTTGCCGCCGCTTCTGCTGAGGAAGACTTGCCGGTGACGGGGGTCCCCCACATCGGATGAATATCAAACTCGACGAGAACATGCCGCTGCGTCTCGCCCGCGCGCTCGGCGACTGCGGGCACCAAGTCGATACAACGGTGGAGGAAGGTCTGAAGGGTCAAGCCGACGAGCGAGTCTGGAAGGCAGCGCAAGACGCCGGGCGATTCCTGATCACGCAAGATCTCGACTTCTCAGACACGCGCCGTTTCGCACCCGGCACACATCACGGCATCCTGCTTGTAAGACTGACGGATCCCGGGCGCAATGCCCTCGTCCAGCGGGTGCAGGAACTCTTCCTATCGGAAGACGTGGCGGGCTGGGAAGAGTGCTTCATCGTGCTCACGGATCACAAACTGCGCATTCTGCGACCTTGATTGTCGCGGTAGAACAGCGAACACGTCAATGTCGAATGGCGGCGCCGGCCCAGGTGAGGCCGCCGCCGAAGGCGACGAGGAGGGCGGTGTCGCCGGGTGCGAGGTCGCCGTCCCGTCGGGCCTCGGCGTGGGCGATGGCAACGCTGGCCCCTCCGGTGTTTCCGTACTTGTGGATGTTCAGGAAGACCTTTTCGGGCGGGAATCCCAAACGGCCGGTGGCGGCGTCGATGATCCGCTTGTTGACCTGGTGGGGGATCACCAGCCGCACCTCATCCACCGACAGGTCACATGCGGCCATGCACTCCTGAATGAGTTCCTGCATCTTGAGGACGGCGAAGCGGAAGACCTCCCGCCCGCGGATGTGCATGTAATGGAGCCGCCGGTCAATGGTGTCGTGGGACGGCGGGGTCCGCGACCCGCCGGCGGGCAGCATCATCATGGCGCCGCCCGACCCGTCGGCGTAGAGCGTGGTGTAGAGGATGCCGGTATCAGGTTCGTCCGAGGCCTGGACGACGGCCGCACCCGCCCCGTCGCCGAACAGGACGCAGGTGGACCGGTCGGCGTAATCCGTGATCCGGGACAGGACCTCGGCGCTGGTGACGAGGACGGTCCGTGCCTGGCCGGTCAGAATGGCGGCCCGGGCCTGGGCCAAACTATAGATGTGTCCGCTGCAGGCGGCCGTCAGGTCGAAGGCGCCGGCGCCGGTGCATCCGAGGCGGTCCTGGAGCCAACAGGCGGTGGCCGGCAGCGTGTTGTCGGCGGTGATCGTGGCACAGATCAGCAGGTCCACGTCGGCCGGCTCGACGGCGGCATCGTCGAGGGCCCGGCGGCAGGCCTCGATGGCCAGGTCGCTGGTGGCCTGGTCGTGCTCGGCCAGGCGTCGTTCTTTCATGCCGGTCCGTTTGGTGATCCACTCGTCGCTGGTATCGACGATGCGGGTGAAGTCCTCGTTCGTCATGACGCGTTCGGGCACGTACATGCCGGTGCCGATGATGCGTGCGCTGGCCGGTCGGGAGTTGGCGGCAGTGCGTCGGCTCACCCGTTGTCTCCCCCCGCCTGGGCGACTTCCTGAACGATGATGCGGTTGACTTGTTGGCGAGCGTAGGTGGCGGCGACGCGCAGGGCGTTGGCGATGCCGCGGGCTTTCGCGTTTCCGTGACAGATGATGACAACGCCATCGACGCCCAGCAGGGGCGCCCCGCCGTATTCCTCGGCGTCGTGGCGGCGCTGGATGTCGCTCATGACCGGCATGAGGGCGGCCTCGACGTCGGCGTCCAGCGTGCCGACCTGCTGGATGATGGTCTGGAGGACGCTCTCGGCCAGGGCCTCGACGCATTTCAAGACGATGTTGCCGACGAATCCGTCGCAGACGATGACGTCGAAACGTCCGTTGAAGACGTCGCGTCCCTCGGCGTTGCCGCAGAAGCGGAGGCGGGATCGCTCCATCAGGTCGCGGGCCTCGCGGGCCAGTTCGTTGCCCTTGTCGCTTTCCTCTCCGATGCTGAGGATACCGACGCGAGGCTGGGCGATGTCGAAGACCTCGCGGGCATACACGCTGGCCATGACACCGTACTGGAGCAGGTGGATGGGCCGGCTGTCAACGTTGGCGCCGACGTCGATGATGACGACGGGGCCGTGGAACGTGGGGAACACGACGCTGATACCCGGCCGGCGGATGCCCGGCAGTCGCTTGGCGACCATGTGTGCGGCCGCAACGAAGGCGCCGGTGTTTCCGGCGCTGACGACGGCGTCGGCGTCGCCCTTGGCCATGAGTTCAACGGCCCGGCGCATGGAGGAGTCGGGTTTTTTGCGGACAGCCTCGACGGGCGGTTCGGCCATGGTCACCCGCTCGGAGGCGTGGATGATGGTGATTCGGTCGCGGGAGACGTGGGCGGCGTGGAGTTCGGCCTCAAGGATCTCGCGGTCACCGACGAGAAGGAACTCCTCCTCGGGCAACGCACCGCGTGCTGCCAGAGCGCCACGGACGATCTCGCCCGGCGCGTTGTCGCCGCCCATGGCATCAATCGCCAAACGCAACGCCTATTCCTCCTCGACGGTAAGCACTTCGCGGCCGCGATAGTGGCCGCAGTTGCTGCACACGGCGTGCGGGAGCGTGGCGTGACCGCACTGCTTGCAGACGACGGTCTGAACGGGCGTCAAGGCGAGATGGCTTCGGCGGTTGCGTTTCCTCGTCTTGGACGTTCGCCTCTTCGGAACCGGCATATCATCCTCCTTCGAGACGTTCTCGTGGCTGAAGGCGTCCGGGGCCTTCACCGGCGGCACGAAAGATTGAAATGCTACAGGGCCGCCCCGCGGCGGTCAACCCAAAAGTCGAACGCTACCGCACGCGCGGTGGGCAAGGAGGGACTGTTGCCCAATCCAGCCTTGCTTCCGCGTGCTGGCCTTCCCAGGCCACCACGTCGTGTGCACGGCTGTTGCGGCGGCCTGGGAAGGCCGCCGCGCGGTTCGGAAACCCACCCGCGCGGAACGTGCGCCGTGTGTCTCAGCCGGCGGCGTCGAGTTGTCCGCGTACGAGGTCGGGCACTGCGGCGAGGGCGTCGGGCAAGGCGGCGGCGTTCTTGCCGCCGGCTTGTCCGAAGTCGGGTCTGCCCCCTCCCCCGCCGCCCACGGCCTCGGCGACGGCCCGGATGAGGTTGCCCGCGTGGACGCCCTTCCCAACGAGGTCGTTGGTTGCGGCGGCCACGAGGTTGATCTTGTTGCCCTCGCAGCCGGCGAGGACGATGAGGACGCTCGTGAGTTTGGCCCGTGCGGCGTCGCACGCTTCGCGAAGGGCGCCGGCGTCGGCGCCCTCGACCCGGCCGACCACGACGGGCACGCCGCCAACGTCCTCGACCTTGTCAATCACCTCGTCGAGGCTGCCGCGTTTGGTCAGGCTGCGTGCCTTGGCGAGTTCGTTCTCGCGGTCCTTGATCTTCCGGTCCTTCGCGTCCAACTTGGCTTTCAATGATTCCTCGTCGGGTTTGGCCTTGAGGCGGTTGAGAACGACGTTGAGCAAATTTTCCCTCTGGAAAATGTGATCGAGCGCCCCGCGCCCTGTCTTCGCTGTAATACGGCGGACGCCCGCTGCCACGGCGCTCTCCGACACGATCTTGAAAAGGCCTATCCTTGAGACCATATCTATGTGCGTGCCGCCGCACAGTTCCTTCGAGAAATCGCCGATGGAGACGACGCGGACCTCGTCGTCGTACTTCTCGCCGAACAGGGCCATGGCGCCGGCCTCGCGGGCCTCCTCGATGGGCACGGTGGCGACGCCAACGCCGTGTCCCTCCAGGATGCGATCATTAACCATTTGCTCCACTCGGGCGATCTCCATCGGTGCCATGGCCGTCGGGTGCGTGAAGTCGAACCGCAACTGGTCTGGCTTAACCTCGGACCCGGCTTGGTGGACGTGGGCGCCCAGGACCTCGCGCAAGGCCCACTGAAGCAGGTGTGTGGCCGTGTGGTTGCGGACGGTGTCGAGGCGGCGCTCAGCATCTACGCTCGCGGTGACCTTTTCACCCTGGCGGATGTGGCCGCGCCGGACGATCACGCGGTGGACGATAAACCCGTGGTCGAGGATCGTGTCCATGACCTGGGCCTCGGCGTCGTCGGTGAGGAGGCGTCCAACGTCGCCCACCTGACCGCCGCTGCGGGCGTAGAAGGGCGTGCGGTCAAGCAGCACCTGGGCGTCTTGGCCGGCTTCGGCCTTCTCGACCCACTCGTCATCCGCGAAGATAGCCAGGACGGTGGCCTCGCTCTCGGTCGCGTCGTAGCCGTCGAACTCGGTGGCGAGGTTCTCGCGGTGGAGGCGTTCGAGGGCCTGCGGCGAGAGGGCCTCGCGTTTGAAGACGATGGTCTCGTCGCCGAAACCGGAACCGGCCCGCGACTGGGCGCGGCGCTGGTCCATGGCCTGCTCGAAGCCTTCGCGGTCGAACCCGAGGCCCTCTTCCTGGAGCCGCTGCTCCATGAACTCGATGGGGATGCCGTGCGTGTCGTAGAGTTGGAAGGCGGCTTCGGCGTCCATTGCCTCGCGACCGTCGGCCTTGAGGCGGCCGATGGCGTCCTCGAACTGGCGGATGCCGACGGACTCCTCGATGGCGGTGGCAAAGCGTTTCTCCTCGGCCTCCAGGATGTTGAGGATCGTCTCCTTGCGCTGGCCGATCCCCGGATACGTCGCGCCCATCGTCTGCTCGACCACCGGCACGAGCGTCGAGAGAAAGGGACCGGCGATGCCAAGGCGCCGGCCGTCGAGGGCGGCGCGGCGAATGAGTTTGCGGACGACGTAGCCGCGACCGAACCGGTCGGGCAGCGCCCCGTCGGCGATGCAGAAGGCGACGGCCCGGACGTGCTCGGCGATGCGGCGCAAACGTTGATCGGTATCGTTCCGATTCCCTGGCAAGTATTTCGTGCCGGCAAGTTCGGCGGCCGCCTCCACGACGGGCAGCATGACGTCGATGTCCATGTTGGTGGGGACGCCCTGCATGATGGCGGCCATGCGCTCCAGGCCCATGCCGGTGTCGATATTCTGCGAGGGCAGTGGGACCAACTTGCCGCCCTCCTGCCGGTCGAACTGCTGGAGGACCAGGTTCCAGACCTCGACGAAGCGTTGGGAGTCGTTCTCCGGCGTTCGGTCGTTCGGCCCGTTGGGGTTGGTGTCGATGAGGATCTCGGTGCACGGACCGCACGGGCCGTTCGGGCCCTTGGAGGGGGCGCACTCGGGCCAGTAGTTCTCTTTCTCGTCGAAGCGCCAGATGCGGTCTTCGGACACGCCGATGTTGTCGCGCCAGATTCGCAACGTCTCGTCGTCTTCCTCGAAGATGGTCACGTGAAGGTTCTCGGTGGGCTGGCTCATCTCTTCGAGCATGAACTGCCAGGCCCACTGGCAGGCCTCCTTCTTGAAGTAGTCGCCGAAGGAGAAATTGCCGAGCATCTCGAAGAAGGTCATGTGCCACGGGGTGACGCCGACGTGGTCGATGTCGCCGGTGCGGAGGCATTTCTGGCAGGTGGCCGCCCGTGTGAAATCGGTGGGCCGTGTGCCGAGGAACTGCTCCTTGAACTGGTTCATGCCCGCGCCGGTGAACAGGAGCGTGGGGTCGTTGTGGGGAATGAGGGAGTCCGAGGCCATGACGCGGTGATCGCGTTTGCGGAAGAATTCGAGGAATCGGGTTCGGATTTCGTCGGTTTTCACGCTGCTGCTCCCGGCCGCCGGGCGCATGAGGACCCCGGCGGCACACGCCTCCTGTCGCACAGAAGCACCATCGTAGCGGGAATGGCGACGTTTTCAAGCGTCAAGCGAGGTTTGGGGACGGTTGGGTGCACCTCAAGAAAGTGGCAACTAACACTACAGCGCCACTTACCGCGCGGCGGGTCTCCGTACGTGTTTAGCGTGTCGGTTGTGGCTGTCACCCTGAGCGAAGCGAAGGGTCTCGCCGTGGAAACGACGAAACAGCAAAGACCACGGCGAGATTCTTCGGCCCGCAAGCGGACCTCAGAATGACAACGCTAAACACGTACGGTCTCCTGACCCGCCGCGCAACGGCGAAAATGGGCTTTCGAGCGCGGTGGGTCCCCGTTCGACAGGCTCAGGGCAGGCTCCGACCCACCGCGCGAAATGGCGAAGTGGCGCTGTAGGGCTAACCGGCGGGCACCAACGCGATGCGAAAACGCCCTGAAATCCGGCCTAGTCGTTTGACAACGGGCCAAACGTGCGCATACTTTCAGTGGTACTCGGGGGAGTTCCTGTTCGTTTGCCGGCTGAGTGTCCCGATGTGCGCCGTGCCGCGTGGGCGCTTGGCCGGGCAAGAGGGAGTTCAGCGTTCACTCTGCAGAGGGGATGAATCATGCGTCGCTTTGCTATTGCTTGTGTGGTTGCGCTTGCCTGCGCCGGCTCCGCCGTAGGGGCCCCGTTCCTGGTTCGGTTCGACGTGGACTACCTCGGCTCGTTCACGGTGGAACTGCACGACGACACGCCGCTGCACCGGGACAATTTTCTGCAGTACGTGGCCGACGGCGCGTTCACCGACTCGTTCATCCACCGGAGCGACGATTCGGTCGACATCATCCAGGGCGGGGGGTACTACTTCGACAGCAACATGATTGAGACGGTTCCGACGCCCTATCCCGCCGTGCCTCTCGAGGCCGACCTCGGCTGGTCCAACGTCTTGGGCACGCTCGGCGCCGCCAGGGCCGCCGACCCCGACAGCGCCACCAGCGGGTGGTTCCTGAACATGGCCGACAACAGCGGCATCTTCGACACGAATCCGGGGATGGGTGTTGACGGCTACACGGTGTTCGGTCACGTCGTGGACGGGTGGGACGTCGCCCAGGCGATCTACGCACTGCCGGTGTGGGATGCGACGACCCTCCTCGGCGGCGCCTTCGCCAACTTGCCTCTTCACGACACGTTCGACAACACCGGCCCGTTGCTGGTGGAACATTTCGTCACCATCACCGGCGCCACGGTCGTACCGGAACCTGCGACGTTGGCGCTTCTTGCCGCCGGCGGGCTGACGCTCGTGCGGCGGCGAAGGGGATAGGGGCACACCTCAAGAACCCGCGAACGCACTCCGCCACAGCCCGCGTGGGCGGGCTAGGTCCCGCTTGGCATCATCCATAGAGGACCTTCCCTTCTTCGGCGATCCGATGCTCCAGCGACGCGACGACAGGGCGGAAGTATTCGAACTCCCGTCGCGTCTTCACCAGGATGTCCATCGGAACCCGTATGCCGTGCAGGCACCGGTGTGCTCGCCAGGCTCGGTCCCCCGGGCGTTCGCTGCTCGCCGAGACGACCACCAGGAGGTCAAGGTCGCTGTCCGGGTCCGGGTCGCCCCAGGCATGCGACCCGAACAAAAAGATCTGTTCGGGGCTGAATTCGCTCACGAGGCGCTGGACGATCTCGTCCAGGACCTCGGCTTCAATCGTGACCATGGCTCGCCTCCGCTTCCGGCGGACAGGCACGCCGCGCAAGCGCGGCGGCTAACATGGCGTGCAGGCTGTCAGTCTCTCGGCTTCTCCTTCGG
>CAZEBQ010000065.1:13093-15709 GCA_964510295.1 uncultured Anaerolineales bacterium
TTCTCCTTCGGAGCCTTCGCCCCGGGCACCCGAATGACCTTCACGCCGATGCCTGTGACGTGGACGAGGCACTTGCCCTCGACGTCGCGGACGGCCTCGCTGAAGGTGGTGACGGACGCCACCTTCGTCTCGCCGACCTGGTCGATGACCATGCCGGGCATGATGCCGGCGTCTGCGGCGGCGGACCCGTCGCGGACCTCGCGCACGAAGACGCCCTTGTCGGTCTTTTCGAGGCCGATCTGCTCCCGCAGTTCGTCGGTCAGCATCTCGACGCGCATGCCGCGCCACCACCGGGTGCCGTACCGGCCGACCAGAACATCCTGCGGCGCCGGCCGACGGGCCACCTCAACGGTCAGCCGTTTCCGCTTGCCCTTCCTCAGGACCACGAGCGTGACCTTCCGGCCGACGGGCACGACCTGGACCATCTGGATGACGTCGTCCGGGCTGCGGACGGTCTCGTCGCCGACGGCGACCACAACGTCGCCGGTCCGGATTCCCGCCTTGGCGCCGGGCGCATCGGCGAGCACGCGGGCCACGTAGGCGCCGTTGCCGACCTCGGCGCCGCTTTCGGTGGCCTGCTCCTCACCGACTTCGGTAATCTCAATGCCGACGTAGCCGTAGACGATCTTCTCGCCTTTCTTGAGCCGCTCGATGATGGCCCGGGTGCCGGCGGTGATGGGGACGGCAAAGCCGACGCCGTCGCTGGCGCCGGTCCGGCTCGAGATGACGGCGTTGACGCCGACGACGACGCCGTCGAGATCGACGAGCGGCCCGCCGGAGTTGCCGGGGTTGACCGCCGCATCCGTCTGGATGAGGTTGCCGTAATAGCGGTCGAGTTCGCGTCCGATCTCGGGGATCGCCCTTCCCGTTCCGCTGACGACGCCGAAGGAAAGGCTGGCCTGCCCGTCGCGCCCGAACCCGAACGGGCTGCCCAGGGCCAGGACAAACTGGCCGCGCCTCAGACGCGCCGCGTCGCCGAGCCTGGCCACCGGCAGGCCTTTGGCGTCGATGCGGATCACCGCCAGGTCGCGGCGCGGGTCGGCCCCGACCACCTTGGCCCGGTACCGTTTGCGCGAGGCCAGGGTCACCTCGATCTCGGCGGCGTCGCGGACAACGTGCTCGCTGGTCAGGATGAAGCCGCCCGAGGAGATGAGAACGCCCGACCCGTTGCCCTGCGACCGGAACGGGAGGGGCGGGTGGTTCGGATAGCGCCGGAGCAGGTCGCGGAGTTCCTCCGGGTCGGCGGGTTCGCGCACGATCCGGATGTTGACGACGGCCGGCGACACCCGGTCCGCCGCCCGCTCAATCGCCGTCTCGACGGCCTTGGCCGCATCGAACCCAGGCCCGGCCGCCGGAGCGCCCGAGGCCGGAGCGCCCGCGCAGAGTGCGGCCAGGGCTGCGGCCAGGACGGCCAACCGGTTCCACGGCATGGTCTTACCCCTCCCCATCCCCCTGCTGGTCTTCGTCGGCCTTGGCCGGTTCGTCGGCGGCGTCGTCGGCCGGTTCGTCGCCCGGGTCGTCGAGGAAGCCCTTGGCGACGAGGATCTTGGCGCGGATTTCCTGGGCCAGGTCCTTGTTCTCCTTCAGGAAGGTCCGCGCGGCTTCGCGTCCCTGCCCCAGCCGCAGGTCGCCGCACGAGAACCATGCGCCGCTCTTCTCAACGACGCCGATTTCGGCGCCCAGGTCAAGCAGGTCGCCCTCGGCGCTGATGCCGCAGTCGAAGAGGATGTCGAACTCGGCCCGCTGGAACGGCGGGGCCACCTTGTTCTTGACGACCTTGGCCCGTGTGCGGCTGCCGACGGCCTGCTCGCCGGCCTTGAGCGTGGTGATACGCCGGAGGTCAATCCGTACGCTGGAATAGAACTTCAGGGCCCGCCCCCCGGGCGTCGTCTCGGGGTTGCCGTACATCACGCCGATCTTCTCGCGGATCTGGTTCAGGAAGACGACGGCCGTATGGCTCTTGGAGATCGAGCCGGTCAGTTTCCGAAGGGCCTGGCTCATGAGCCTGGCCTGGAGACCGACGTGGATGTCGCCCATCTCGCCTTCGATCTCGGCCCGGGGCACCAGGGCCGCCACGCTGTCGATGACGATGATGTCCACGGCGCCGCTGCGGACCAGGAGGTCGCAGATTTCCAGCGCCTGCTCGCCCGTGTCGGGCTGGCTGACGAGAAGCGATTCCAGGTCCAGGCCGATGCGCTTGGCCCACGCGGCGTCGAAGGCATGCTCGGCGTCGATAAACGCCGCCACCCCGCCGAGGCGCTGGGCGTTGGCGATGACACTCAGGGCCAGCGTCGTCTTGCCGGAGGCCTCCGGCCCGAAGAACTCCGCCACCCGGCCGCGAGGCAGACCCCGGCCGCCGAGGGCCAGGTCGAGGCTGATGCTGCCGGTCGGAATGCAGGGAGCGTCCGCGTGCAGGTTGCCGCTCAACTGCATGATGGCGCCTTTGCCGTACTGCTTCTCGATCTGGGCCATGACGCGCGTGAGGTTGGCCCCCCGTGCTTCGGGGTCGGCGGTGAAGACGACAGGTTCCTTTTCCGGCTGCTTTTTTTTGGCCATCATCGAGGCTCCTTCGCTGTGGGCTCCATGCCCGTCGTTCGCCCCGTGCCTCTTCGTTTC
>CAZEBQ010000066.1:0-15653 GCA_964510295.1 uncultured Anaerolineales bacterium
ACAACCGGGCTCTCGCGCACTAGCGTTGTCGTACTAATCGCGCGACAAAGGCACACCGCATCCGTCTTATGGGGTGGACAACGCCATCGGATTCCTTTTGACCCCCCTTGGAGGGTGGTTTAGAATCGATGTGGGAGACCCCGGACATGAACCCGACCCACGAGACGGTTGCGCCCACGCGCCGGCTGACCCTCGGCCTCCTGCTGTTGGCTTTCAGCGCCGGCGCAGCGGCCCTCGGAGCCGAATCGACGCCCGCGAAAGATGAGGCGGCCCCCGAGAAGAAACCGGCGGCCGAAGCGGCGAAGGACCCAGGCATCGCCGAGGCCATCAAAAAAGAGGTCGCCGTAGACGCCGACGACGCGGCGACGCAACCAGAGAAGGCCAAGCCGGCGCCGGAGAAGACCCCGCCGGGCAAACCCATCGGCGACGGCAAACGCGAGATGACCCTCGACGAGATCCGCGACCTGCCGGTCCTGAAACGCCTCGACCTGCCCCTCGAAAAGGGCGAGGCGTGGCTCTCCGACGTCAAGGATAAGACCTTCGACTACGACGAATCGGCCTTCTGGTGGCTCGTCCACGTCGTCGCCAAACTGCCCGAAGGCGCCTTCAAACCCGACGAGATGGTCACCGGCTATCCGCAACTGCTGGCGATGCCGTCGGCCCATCGCGGCAAGCCCGTCACCATCCGCGGCGCTTACATGGCCGTCACGCCGTTTACGACACCCGTGCTCGCGCTTCGCAAAGACATCCCGACGCTGTACGAGTGCAACCTCCGCGAACTGCCGCTTAACGAAGAGCGGCCCGTCGCGACGGTCATCGTCATCGAGGATCCGATGACCTACCTGGAGGTCTTCGACACGGTCCGCGTGAAGGGCTACTTCTACAAGGTCCGCCGGTACAAGGGCAGCAAGGGCGAAGGGTTCGCCCCGATGCTGGTAGCGCGGCGGCTGGATCTGGAGCAACGGGGGGAAGCCGCCGCGCCATCCAGCCCCGGCCTCAATAGGGACGATGTTCTGCTCGGCTTCATGATTTCCCTGGTCGTTCTCCTGGGACTGGCGTTTCTGTGGCTTCGATACCGGAACAAGGCAAGAATCCATGCAGCAAGTGCACGTCCAATTCACCGGTTTCGGCTACGCCGTCCGGATCGGGCCGAATCTCCTCCCGACCCTGGGGACGGAGGCGAAGGCGGCGAGCCGCAGCCCTAAGGCCGCGCTCGTCACCGACGAGAACGTCGCCCGACACTACCTCGACGCCGCCGCCGAGAGCCTGCGCGAGGCCGGTCTGGACATCGAGATCGCCGTCGTCCCCCCCGGCGAGGGCGCCAAGACGCTCGGCCGGGCCGGCGAACTGTACGACCGCATGCTCAAGGCCGGGCTCGACCGCGGGTCCGTCGTCGTGGGGCTCGGCGGAGGCGTCATCACGGACCTTGCGGGTTTCGTCGCCGCCACCTACATGCGCGGCATCCGGTGGGTGGCCGTCTCGACCAGCCTGCTCGGCCAGGTCGACGCCAGCGTGGGCGGCAAGACGGCCGTGGACCACCCCGAGTGCAAGAACCTCATCGGCGCGTTCCACCAGCCGTCCGCCGTCCTGGCCGACGTGACGACCCTCGCCACCTTGCCGGAAGAGGAACTGCGGACGGGCCTCTCGGAGGTCGTCAAACACGCCCTGATCCGCGACGCCGCCCTCTTCGACACGCTCGAGGCCGAGGCCGACGCCATCCTCGCCCGCGAGCCCACCGTCCTCGAAAACGTCGTGACCCGCAACGTCCAGATCAAGGCCGACGTCGTCATGGCCGACGAACGCGAGGGGGGGCTCAGGCGAATCCTCAACTACGGCCACACGGTCGGACACGCCCTGGAGACCCTGGCGATGGAAGCGGGCGGCCGCCTTGCCGGCGCCGCCGTCACCCACGGGCGCGCCGTGGCCCTGGGCATGATGGCCGAGGCGCAGATCGCCGCAGCGCGCGGCACGGCCGAGGCGGGAGTCGTCGGGCGTCAGCGGGCCTTGCTCGAACGGTTCGGTCTGCCGGTTCGTCTCGATGAGGCGCCGGACGTCGAGCGGTGCCTGGCGATCATGCGGCACGACAAGAAGGCCCGGGGGGGCCGGCTCCGGGTCATTCTTCCGGAGGCCGTCGGCGCCGTCCGCGACGTCGACGACGTGACGGACGACGAGATCCGCGAGGCGCTCTGCGGCCTGGCCGACGACGGAGCGCCGCCAAAGAACGGTTGACCGCCCTGGCCGCACGTCGTATTATCCTGTCTACACTTTCACTCGGTTGCGGAGCGGAACACCGGCTCATGGATCAGGACGAACGGCTGGCGGCGATTCGGCTGCACCTGACGACCGGCATCGGCCCGCGCCTCCACGGGGCGCTGGTCGAACACTTCGGCTCCGCCGCAGCCGCCACCGAGGCCGGCGCCGCCGCACTCGCCGAGGTCCAAGGTCTCGGACCCACGAAGACCCGCGCCATCCGCGACGCCCTCGGAAAGGCCGACCCCGGGGCGGAACTCGACCGCGCCGCATCGGCCGGCGCGACCGTCGTCCTCCGCGGCGATGCGGACTACCCGGTGGCGCTGACGTACCTGTTCGACGCCCCGCCCGTGCTGTACGTCAAGGGCTCGCTCGTCCCGGAGGACGCCCAGGCCATCGGCATCGTGGGCATGCGCAAGTGCAGCCTGTACGGGCAGGACCAGGCGGAGCGTCTTGCGGGCGGCATGGCGCGGGCGGGGTTCACGGTGGTCTCGGGCCTGGCGCGGGGCATTGATTCGGCCGCCCATCGCGGTGCCCTGGCCGCCGGCGGACGGACGGTCGCCGTCCTCGGCAACGGGCTCGCCACGGTCTATCCTCCGGAGAACGTCCGTCTGGCGGGCGCCGTCGTCGAGCGGGGCGCGCTCGTGAGCGAGTTCCCGATGGCGGTGGGTCCGGCAGCCGAGAACTTTCCGCGGCGGAACCGCATCCTGGCGGCCCTGTCGCTCGGCGTGATCGTGGCAGAGGCGGGCCGGCGAAGCGGTGCGCTGATCACCGCGCGGCTGGCAGCCGAGATGGGCAAGGAGGTCTTCGCCGTCCCGAACCGGGTCGATGCGCCCGGGGCCGCCGGCGTCCACGGCCTGATCCGGGACGGGGCCAAACTCATCGAGTCGGTCGCCGACGTGCTGGACGAGTTCCCGGACCTGGAGATTGCCCCTCCTTCGGGCGACGACGCGCCGCGACAGGAGACGCTCTCGCTGAAGGCGAACCTGTCGGCGGAAGAGGCGCGGCTGCTGGAGGTGCTCGACACGGAGCCGGCGCCGCTGGACGTCCTGGCGTCGCGGGCCGGGCTCGATGCCGCCAAGGCCAGCGGGGCCCTGACGCTGCTCGAACTCAAGGGGCTGGTGCGTGCGCTGCCGGGCGGACGCTTCGTGCAGCGCCGCGCGGGCGGCTGAAACCGTCAACGCCATTGACATTCGGCGCCGGTTGTGGTTTAACCGTGCGATTCAAGGAACCGTTCGAGTTGCACAAACGGTAATCGGGAGGTGAATGCGTGGCCAAACATCGACGCCGCCGCAAGGTTGGCAGCAAGAAACGACACATGCGATGGAAACGACGGCACAAGAAGCAATAGGTCGTACCGGGCGCGCGCCGAGTGCGCTGCGCCGGTGGAGGGACGCGCCGCCATGCCTCATCTGGGTGTGAATATCGATCACGTCGCCACGATCCGCCAGGCCCGCGGCGGCGTGGAACCCGACCCGGTCTGGGCGGCGGCCGAGGCCGAACTCGGCGGGGCCGCCGGCATCACCATCCATCTGCGCGAAGACCGACGCCACATCCAGGACCGCGACCTCGAGATCCTGCGCCAGACCGTCCAGGTCAAGTTGAACCTCGAGATGGCCGTCACCGATGCGATGCTCGACGTCGCCTGCCGCGCGGGGCCCAACCAGGCCACCCTCGTGCCCGAAGGCCGCCAGGAACTGACGACCGAGGGCGGACTGGCCGTGGCCGCCCAGGAACCCCGGATCACCGAGGCCGTCGCGCGCCTGCAGGAAGCCGGCATCGTCGTGAGCCATTTCATCGACCCGACGGACACCGAGATCGAGGCGTCGGCCCGGACGGGCGCCGAGGCGATTGAGTTCCACACCGGCGAGTACGCGAACGCCCCGGAAGGCGTCGAGCGCGACCGGCAACTCGCCCGTATCGTCGACGGCGCCAAGCAGGCTCAGCACCTGGGCCTGACCGTCCACGCCGGCCACGGTCTGAACTACACCAACGTCCGGCCCGTTGCCACCGTCGGGGGAATGGTGGAACTGAACATCGGCCACAGCATCATCAGCCGCGCCGTCTTCGTCGGCCTCCGTGAAGCGGTGCGCGAGATGGTGCGGCTGATCGAATCGCCGCTCGCGTAGCCCGAGCCGTACCGGATGCCGGCAGACTGGATTCCCGGCAAGGAAGACGCGAGAATACACCGGTGCGACGCCCTCCCACGACCGGACAAGCAGGGAGTTGCCATGCCGTTGCCCAAGCGGGTCAAGAAAGTCACCCGGAAACTCGGCAGGCAGACGTTGCTTGACCCTCCCGATGATGCCGACTCCAGGACGTATTCGATCTACCTGGGCGACGCCTTCGAGTGGCTGGCCCAGGCCGACCGGCAGTCGATCCATGCCGTCGTGACGGATCCCCCCTACGGACTGCTGGAGTACACGGCTGAGCAACTGGAAAAGATGCAGAACGGCAACGGTGGGGTGTGGCGGATCCCGCCCTCGTTTGACGGCTGCAAGCGACGGCCGCTGCCGCGATTCACGGTCCTCAGCGAGAAGCACCGCGCGGACCTGCGGGAGTTCTTCAGACGGTTGGCGGAAGGGCTGATGCCCGTCCTGGTTCCCGGCGCACACGTCTTCATCGCCACAAACCCGCTGGTTTCGTATCTGGTGTACGAGCCGTTCATCGGCGCGGGCTTCGAGAAACGGGGCGAGATCATCCGCGTCGTTCACACGCTTCGCGGGGGCGACAGGCCGAAGAACGCCCACGAAGAGTTCCGCGACGTCACCGTTATGCCCAAGTCGTGTTGGGAACCGTGGGGCCTGTTCCGCAAACCTTGTGAGGGCCGCGTCCAGGACAATCTGCGGAAATGGAGAACAGGAGGCCTGAGGCGAATCTCGGACCAAGAGCCGTTCAAGGACCTCGTCTACTCGTCGCCGGCTCGCGGCCGGCAGCGGAAAGTCGCCCCGCATCCCTCGCTGAAACCACAGGCGTTCCTGCGGCAGATCGTCCGGGCCGCTCTCCCCTTCGGAGAGGGGGTCATCCTGGATCCCTTCATGGGGTCAGGATCAACCATTGCGGCGGCGTGCGCATGCGGTTTGAGCAGCATCGGGCTCGAACGCAGCCCGGAGTATTTCGATATGGCCAGGGAGGCCATTCCGGCACTGGCACGCTACACACCAAAGGAGAGCAACAGCCATGGTCCGAAAGGATGACTTCGACGCAGAAGTCCCATTGCCTCCGGGGCTGGACTGCGCGGCCATCCGCCGCGCAATCGAGTATATCGAGCGTGAACTGGCCGAGTTCGTCGAGGTCTACTACGAGCAATCCAATGTATTCAGCGCCCTGGTCGGCATCTTCGGAACCAGAGCGCTCGACTCGGTCAGCAACTACGAGAAGCACCGACACGCCGATACCGCACAGCAGCGATTCCCAGACCTCAAGCGGCGCGGTTCGGGCGAGAAACCCAAACCGAAGGAGTGTCTTGAGAGCAAGGCCAGCAAGCGTCCCTGGGCCATCCAGTCCCACTACGATCATGCGGGATGGTACATCGTGTGGCGGTACTTGGTCGATCCGACCGAAACACTGGAGATGGAACGGCCCGTGGTCATCTGGCGCGTGGACGTGGTCTTCCTCGAAAAGCCCGACTGGAAATACGAGAAGAGCCGCGCGGGAGACGCAGGCGGCGGTCGCACACACACCTTTGGTGTGAAGAACCCGGCGACGAAACTGAAAGGCAAAGCCGTCTATCAACGGAGCGACGTCGTCGTAAAAGGCGGCAAGCCTGTTCCCTGTAACGGGGCGGACGCCTAATCCTACAACGCCACTTCGTGCGCGGCGGGTCTCCCGACCCGCCGCGCAACGGCGAAAATGGGCTTTCGAGCGCGGTGGGTCCGGAGACCCACCGCGCGAAATGCCGAAGTGGCGCTGTAAGGCTAATCTGCGCCTTGTGAACGGATGCCACTGCCCGAGACTGCCCCGCTGCCCGGCGGTCGCACGGTCGGCGCTTGGTGCCGGCCTGGATGAGAAGGAGTTTGTCATGACAGGGTTTCGCCTCTTTCTGACGATCCTCATCTTCGGCGCGGTGAGCGTGGCGTGGCTGATCCTGGGCCTGACCGTCCATTACCGCACGGCCGACCTGACCGAGTCGCTCAGCAAAGAGGTGGACGCCCTCTGGGGACCGTCGGGCCTCGTGCAGCCAGCCCCGTATCCCGATCCTCAGTCCAGCGACATCCAGGTCGATTTCGCCCACACGAACCGCTACAAGGGACTCATCTGGTTCAGCACCTACGTGGTCGATTTCGCCGGCACGTACACCGTCTCCGCGCCGCAGGACGGAGGCGGCGGCAAGACGTTCACCTTCAACCTGCCGCAGCGGGCCGAAGACTTCCAGAACCTCGAGGTTGCCTTCGACGATGAGACCCTCGAGGGGCACGACCCGACGAGCGGCAACCAACTCGTCGTGACGCTGCCGGCCGACGGCAAGGAGCACAAGGTCGCCATCGGCTACCGGACGGCCGGTCGCGACCGATGGGAGTACGACCTGGGACGCGCCAGCGACGAAACCTCGGTCGTCCGAAACTTCACGCTGACGGCCACGACCGACTTCCCCGACATCGACTACCCGAAGGGGACCAAGAGCCCGCAGCCCGATCCGGCCCAGGAGACGGCCGGCGGCATGAAGGCCGTCTGGGAATACGACAAGTTCAACACCCGCCAGCAGATCGGCATCGAGATGCCCGCCCGAACCAACGCCGGCCCCATTGCCGCACGCATGGCCCTCTACGCACCCGTCAGCCTGTTCTTCTTCTTCACGGTCATGTTCACGATCGTGGTCCTGAAGAAGATACCGCTGCACCCGATGCACTACCTGTTCATCTCGGCGGGGTTCTTCGCGTTCCACATTCTGCTGGCGTACCTGGTCGACAAGATCGACATCCATTACGCCTTCTGGATCAGCGCCGTCACGAGCGCCGTCCTGGTGGTCTCGTACATGCGGCTGGTGGCGGGGGGGAGGTTCGCGGTCGTGTACGTGGGCCTCGCGCAACTGGTGTACCTGGTGGGCTTCAGTTACGCCTTTTTCTGGGTCGGCTGGACGGGGTTGACGATCGTCGTGGTGGCCATCATCACACTGTTCGTGTTGATGCAGGCCACGGGGCGGCTCGACTGGAACGAGGTCTTCAAGAAGCCCCCCGCCGCGCCGCCCGCGCCGCCCGTGCCGCCGACAGCGCCGGCCCCGCAGCAGAGGCCATCGGGCGGTTGACGCCACGGACGGTCCGCACGTCGCCGCACCGCGCGGGCCACCCTCCGTGGGTCTGGCAATTCTTTCTGGGGGTCGCAGGCGGTTGTAGCGCCGGGCTTTATGCCCGGCGGCCGTTGGCAGCGGCGACCAGGATGCGCCGGGGATAAACCCCGGCGCTACGGCCAAGCCGCAGGAAATCGTCCCATGCCAGAAATCGTTGCCACACCCCCCTCCGTCGCCGCGCGCCGGAACAACTGGACATCACGTCTCCGGCCGATACAATGGCCGCTTGCAGCGAACCATGTGTGCGGGAGGAATCCATGTTCCAGGGAACGCTTGTCGCCCTCGTCACGCCGTTCACCGGCGGCCAAGTGGACTATGCGGCCATCGAACGGCTCGTGGATTGGCACGTCGACCAGGGCACCGACGCGCTCGTCCCCGTCGGGACGACCGGCGAGAGCCCCACCGTGGACGTGACCGAGCACGAGAAGATTATCGAGACCATCGTCAAGCAAGCCGACGGCCGCATCCCGGTCGTCGCCGGGACCGGCGGGAACGCCACCGCCGAGGCCGTCGAACTAACCACGTTCGCCAAAGCGGTCGGCGCCGACGCCTCGCTCCAGGTGTGCCCGTACTACAACAAGCCCACGCAGGAAGGGCTGTACCAACACTTTGCGACGATCGCCGAGACGTGCGACCTGCCGCTCATCCTCTACAACATCCCGTCGCGGACCGGCATCTCCATAACGCCCGAGACGGTGGCCCGGCTGGCCGAACTGGAGCAGGTCGTTGCCATCAAGGAGGCCACCGGCTCGATGGACCAGGCGAGCCGGATCCTCTCGCTGTGCGATCTGACCGTCCTGTCGGGCGACGACAGCCTGACGCTTCCGCTGATGGCAATCGGCGGCAAGGGTGTCGTCAGCGTTGTGGCCAACCTCGTGCCGGGCGACGTCAAGACGCTGACCGACGCCATGCTCGCCGGCGACGTCGCGACCGCCCGGCAGGCCCACCGTAAACTGTTCCCCCTGTGCCAGGCCATGTTCGTCGAGACGAACCCGATCCCCATCAAGACCGCCATGAAATGGGCCGGCTTGCTGGAGTCGGACGAGAAGCGGCTGCCCCTGGCCGATCTGTCGCCGGCCGCAGCCGATACGCTCCGGCGGGCCCTGACCGACTACGGTCTGCTCTGAGCGGCCCGATCGAGGCCTTGCGCGGTGGGCAGGACTGGAGATGATGCGCGGCGTTGCAGGGTAAGCAGCCCATTGCCCGACGTTGAGGAAGCCGCCTGAGTCGCGGACAACCTGGCATGGCAAAGCGACAAGCCTCACGAACCACGCTCGAACGCCGCAGCCGCCTCATCTTCGGCCTGCTGATCCTCCTGACCGTCACGGCCTGCCTGGCGTGGCCGTGGTGGCAGATGGGACACTCCGCGGGCGCCGCCGACGCCGACCGCGCCCGTACGGTGGCCCGGGGGTACCTGCAGAACATCCACGCGATCGCCTTTACGACGCCCCCGGCGGCCGCCGGCCAACCGCCCGGCACGAAACCGTCGGACGAGGCCGGGCAACTTGCCGCCAAACGCCGCGAGATCCTCGAACATTTCCGCAAGCACACGGGCAAGGAGAAGGCGTGGCTGATCCGCGTGGCGCCGGCCGAGCCGGACCAGCCCCAGCAGCCGCCCGCCTCGCTGACCGGGTTCGAGGCCGACGCCATCGACGTCTTCCTGAACCATCCCGAGGAGGTGAGTCTCCGTCGGACCGTCGGCGGATCGCTCCTGCGGGCCCAGGCCCTCCGCTGCCGAGAGGGCGAGTGCCTGGACTGCCACCAGAAGACCTATCAGAAAGACGAACTCATGGGCGCCATCGCCGTGCAACTCGACGTCGCCGAGCGCCACAAGACGATCCTCGCGAACCGGTTGACCCTGTTGGCGGCGGCCCTCGTGGTCGTCGTCGTGTCGATGGTTATCTTCGGCGCCCTGCTCCGCTACATGGTGGTCCGGCCGCTCAGGCACCTGAGAGACGTGGCCGACCGCGTCAGCGAAGGCGACCTGCAGGTGAGAAGCGAGATCGACACCAGCAACGAACTCGAAGTCCTCAGCGACGCCCTCAACCACATGCTCGACACGCTCTCGAAGGTCCAGGCCGACCTGCGAGCCGCCACCGAAGCACGCGACGCCAAACTCGACGACCTCGCCAAGGCCAACGTCGCGCTGTTTGAGGCCAACCAGGTCAAGACCAAGTTCGTCACAACCATGAGCCACGAACTCCGCACGCCGCTGAACTCGATCATCGGCTTCGCCCAGGTCCTCAGCGACTCGGAGACCGTCAAAGCCGACCCCAAACTCGGCCGATACGCCGAGAACATCCTCACGAGCGGGCGGATGCTGCTCGAACTCATCGACGACCTCCTGGACCTGGCCCAAATCGAGTCCGGAAAACTCCAGGTCCGCTGCACCCGGACCGCCACACGGGACCTGGCCGAAGTCGCCTGCAACATGGTCCGGCCGATGCTCCCCGAGACCGGGCTCACCCTCACCCACGAGGTCGATCCCGAGACGCCCATCATGACCACCGATTCGACCAAGGTGCAGCAGATCCTGTACAATCTGCTCTCGAACGCCATCAAGTTCACCGCAGAGGGCGAGGTCCGGCTGACCGTCCGGCCCGTCCAGGACGAGCGGGTGGCGTTTGCGGTCACCGACACCGGGCCCGGCATCGGCCGCGACGAGCAACTTCGCGTCTTCCAGCGGTTCACACAACTGGACTCCAGCTACACAAGACGGTATCGTGGTACGGGGTTGGGCCTGTCAATCGTAAAAGAACTGACGGGCCTGCTGGGCGGAACGGTTTCGGTCGAGAGCAAGGTCGGCGCCGGATCCACCTTCACGGTGGTCCTGCCCGTCGATTCGAGCCAGGCCGAAGGCCGCACCCCCGAAGACGTGGCCGAAGCCCAGGCGGCAGACGACCGGGAACATAACGCCTAGGAACCAGACGGGTCAGCCACACCCAAGGGAGAACACGATGTCAATCCTCTTTCGGTGTCCGTGCGGACGGAGCATGGTGGTGGAGTCCGACCGCGCCGGCGCGGTCGTCACATGCCCCAACTGCCGGCGCAGCCTGAGGGTGCCAAGCGGCAAAGGCCGCGGCCTCGAGATCCCCGCCGCACCCACTGCCGCCACCACGCGGACCTCGCGCCGCTGCAAACGGTGCGGCAAGGACGTGCCCGTCGACAGCCAGATCTGCCCGCACTGCAACACCATCATGATGGACGCCGAGGCACCCGCCGCCCCGCCGGTCGCCACCGCCACTGCCCGGCCCGCCGCCCACCGCGTGGCCGCCCCCTCCGGCGGCATCGTGTACGGCGGGGCGCGCGGCAACTGGTTCAGCCGGCTGACGTCGGGCGGCAAGGCCGGCGTCCTCATCGGCGCGTTCGTCTTTCTCATCCTCATGGTCATCATCACGTACTTCATCGCCTCGTCGTACCACGCCGGCCAGATCAGCGGCGCCAGGGACCGATTCAAGAAGGCGCTCGCCGAGGGAAGAAAACTCGAAAACCGAGGGGAGTTCCAGAAGGCCTACAACCTCTACGCCGCGCCCAGCGAAATCTTCGACTACATCAGGGGCACCGGACACAAGACCGACGCCGAACTGGCCAACAGCGTCGAGACCCGAATGGTCGCCCTCCAGTACCTCGTCCCCCTCGCCAAGACACGGCAGACCCGGCAGTGGAGACCCAAGGACCAGGCCGAGTACGATGAGGCCATGGCACACCTGAAGGCGACCTATCCCGCCTACCGCCAGTTGTGCCTGGCCCTCAGCGAGGCCGGCCTGGCAGCCGTCGCGGCCGGAACCACCGCCACACCCAACCAGCCCGCGTACGAGGCCAAGGTCACCCTGGCGGTCGAGGCCTACATCAACCTCATCCGAAACACCGACCTGCGCCAGCGGGCCCAGTTGACGTTCCAGACACTGACCCAGGGCGTTCGCGACCTCGGCGACGCCAACCGGCACTGGAACGACCGCGAACGCACCATCTGTCTCAATCGGGCCAGGGCCTACTTCGAGGCGCTCAAGGAACGCGTCTCGAAGCCGGGGTACCCCGACGCCATCCGGCAATAGAACGACTACGCCACGTTGCGCGGCAGGTCAGATCTCTTCCGCGAAGGTCGCGGCGCTGTAGTTCGGCGCCTCCCGTGTAATCGCGATGTCGTGCGGATGGCCTTCCACGACGCCCGCCCGGCTGATCCGCATGAACCGCGGTCGCGTCCGGAGATCGTCGATCGTCCGGCACCCGCAGTACCCCATGCCGGCCCGCACGCCGCCCACCAACTGGTACACGAAATCGGCCAGCGCCCCCCGGTGGGGCACGCGGCCCTCGACGCCCTCGGGCACCAGTTTTTCGCCGCGCTGCCGTTCGGTCTCCTGCGAGTACCGGTCGGCCGACCCCTTGACCATGGCCCCCAGCGATCCCATGCCGCGGTAGGCCTTGAAGGTGCGGCCTTTGTAGATGATGATGTCGCCGGGCGCCTCGTCGAGCCCGGCCAGGAGGCTGCCCAGCATCACGCTCGACGCCCCGGCACCCAGCGCCTTGGTGATGTCGCCGCTGTGACGGATTCCGCCGTCCGAGATGACCGGCACGCCGTGCTTCTCGGCCTCCTCGGCACACGCCGCCACGGCGCTGATCTGCGGCACGCCCACCCCGCTGACGACGCGCGTGGTGCAGATGGACCCCGGCCCGATGCCAACCTTAACGGCGTCGACACCGGCCTTCACGAGGTCGGCCACCGCCTCGGGCTCCGCCACGTTTCCCGCCACCAGTTGGATGTCGTGGTCCCGGCGCAGGTGCTTGACCGTCTCCATCACGTTGGCCGAGTGGCCGTGGGCCGTGTCCACCACCAGCAGGTCGACGTCTTTGGCGATGAGGCGCCCCGCCCGCTCGTAGTCGTGTGCGCCCACGGCGGCCCCCACGCGAAGCCGCCCGCGATCGTCCCGGCAGGCGTTCGGGAACTGGTGGAGTTTTTCGATATCTTTGATCGTAATCAGGCCGACGAGCGTGCCGGCGTCGTCGACGAGCGGCAGTTTTTCGACCTTGTTCGCCAGCAGGATCCGCTCGGCCTCTTCCAGCGTCGTCGAGGCAGGGGCCGTGATCAGGTTCTCGCGGGTCATCACGTCGGCGATGGCCACGTCCCGGCCTTCCATGAACTTCATGTCGCGCCGCGTCAGGATGCCCACCAGCCGGTCGCCCGCAATGATCGGGATCCCCGAGATGTTGTGCTCGTCCATCACCCGCTGGGCCGTGGCCACACGTTCCTTCGGACCAAGCGTCACGGGGTCGAGAATGACGCCGTTGGCGCTCCGTTTGACCTTCTCGACCTCGCGGCATTGGTCGTCGATCGAGAGGTTCTTGTGGATGATGCCGATCCCGCCTTCCTGGACCAGCGCGATCGCCAGCGCCGCCTCGGTCACCGTGTCCATGGCGGCCGAGAGGATGGGGATGTTGATGCGGATACCGCGCGTCAGGCGCGTCGAGGTATCCACCTCGCGCGGCACGACGTCGCTGTAGGCGGGGATGAGCAGAACGTCGTCGAACGTGATTCCGTCGCCAATGATACGATCCGCCAAGGACATGGGTCTCGGGTCTCCTGCGGCCGGTGCGTTATCGTTTGAGGCGGCGCGCGATCCGTCGCGGCCAACCTCCGCCGCGGGCCGGCAGGATGGGCCCGGCCGCTCAGACCTTTCCGAGGATCGCCTTGACCCGTCGGCAGATGGCGTTACTGTCCAGGCCGACGAAGGCCAGTACGTCGTCGGCCGATTTGCCCGACTTCGGCATACGCTCGGGCGTCATCGTCGAGACGCTGACACCCGGACGGTCTCCGGCGGCTACGGCCACGGCGCTGCCGAGGCCGCCGGCGTAGTTGTCTTCCACCACGAGCAGCGTCGCGCCGGCGGCGGCGCCGATGGCCTCGAGGAAGTCATCGGCCAGCGGCAGGCTGTACGCGTCCACCAGGCCGCACGCGATTCGGTCGGCCTTCAGGGCCTCGATCGCCTTCAGCGACTCGTGCACCATGTAGCCCCACGACACGATCACAAGGTCCTTGCCCTCGGCCAGGACCTTTTGCCCGATCAGGTGGAACACCTCGCCGGGCTCGTAGAGGAACGGCGTCGTCGGCCGCAGCGTCCGCATGTACGCGAGGCCCTCGTAGCCGGCCATCAGGCAGGTGAGTTTGTACGTGCCGATGGCGTCGCACGGGTTCAGCACGACGGCCCCGGGATGGCCTTTGGGCGTCTCGACGCCGGCCAGCGATCCGAAGAAGGCCGCATCGACCACGCCCATCTGGCTGGGCCCGTCGGCGCCCAGGCTGATGCCCGAGTGGCTGCCCACGATCTTCACGTTCGCGCACGTGTAGGCCGCCATCTCGATCTGGTCGTACGCCCGGACGAAGAACTTGGCAAAGGAGTTGGCGAAGGGGACCTTGCCGGCCGCCGCCAGACCCGCCGCCGTCGAGATCATGTTCTGCTCGGCGATGCGGCACTCGATGAAACGGTCCGGGTACGCCTTGCCAAAGAGTTGCGAGAAGGTCGAGTTCGACACGTCGGCGTCGAGCGCCACGACGCGGTCCGACGCCTTTCCCAGCGCCAGCAGGGTCAGGCCGTACGCCTGCCGCGTCGCCAAGGCGCGCTTGGCGGCGCCGTCGGCGAACTTCGTACCCTCGGCCAACGCCACGAAATCGGGGTCGGGCATCGCGATGGGCTCGGCCGCCGCTTCCGGAATCTCGCCTTTCGGCATGGCCGGGCACAATTGCACGTCGGGAGGCGGGTCGGGAAGCGCCAACTCCTCAAGCGCCGCCTCCGCCTGCTCCACCGTCAGCGGTTTGCCGTGGAACCCCACCTGCTGCAATTCGCTCACGCCCCACCCTTTGGTCGTCCTGGCGATGACGACGACGGGCTTGCCGTCGGGCGGCGGGAGCGACAGGGCCCGCGAGATGGCGCCCGGATCGTGACCGTCGATCACCTCGGCATGCAGCCCGTAGGCCCGGACCTTGGCGGCGAGCGTCTCGGGGCTCTGCTGGCCGCTGACGTAATCGCTCTGGCCCATCTTGTTGCAATTGAAGATGACGCGGACGTTCACGAGGCGGTGCTCGGCCAGGAAATCGATGGCTTCCCAGATCTGCCCCTCGCGGCTCTCGCCGTCGCCGCACAGGACGTAGATGGTCTTGTCGCTGCCGTCCATCCGTGCGGCCATCGCGAGGCCCGCCGCCACGCTGATCCCCTGCCCCAGCGAGCCCGTGGCCGCATCGAAGAACGGAAACCCCAGCGCCGGATTCGGATGGCCGTCGAGGACGCTGTCGATATCGCGCAGGTTTTTGAGGTCCTCGACCGAGAGTTTGCGGCCGTTCGCCGGGTCGGTTCCAACCACACCGCCCAGGTCGGCGTAGGCCGCATACACGATGGGCACCGCGTGCCCCTCCGACAGGACCAGCCGGTCGCTGTGGGGGTTCCACGGATTCGCCAGGTCGTACCGCATCTTGTGATACATGAGGACGGCCGTGATGTGGGCGAGACTGTTCGCGGAACTCGGATGCCCCGACCCTGCGGCGGCGGTCATCTGGACCGCCAGGCGGCACAACTGAATCGCCTTGTAGTGGATGGCATCGGCGAAACTCATCCGAGTCTCCTTCTGGCGCGATGGATGCGTTGCACCCAGGCTGCCTCAGTCACACAGCAAGCGCGGTGTCCGGTCTTGGGCACCGCGCGGCGGGCAAGACTGCCTGCCGCGCTGCACAACCAACCGCGTGCGCCCAAAGCGCTCACCCTCCTGTCACCTCCCCGGAAAAGACATCGGGCAAACCCCGGCGAAATCCGAGGTCTGCCCGCTCCGCCGGTATCGGACTCTACAAAACCGGCCGAGGCGCGTCAACAAGATTCTCCGGACGGGCAACTCGCCGCAGCCGTAGCGCCCGTGCTCCGCACCCATGCCGAGTTACCTCGGCGGGCATGCCGGGTCGCGCCCCAAAGGGCTGTTGCCTCCTGCCGTTGGCCCTTTGCCGTTACTCAAGTTCCTGCCGTTCTCTGCGCCCTCTCTGTTCTCTCTGCGGTCTCTGCGCCAAAAGCCGTTGCCGTTCGCCTATTCCAGCGGCGGGTGGACGAGGCGGTCGATGTCGGGGTCGGTAAGGTTCTCG